>CAJWAI010000006.1 GCA_913020145.1 uncultured Gammaproteobacteria bacterium
TAAATCTACACTTTCATGTGTCTTGTATAGTCCAAGTGGACGAGAATATTACTAAGAGATCTTATGAAGAACTTATTAATTATTTTAATTTTAATAATCATAGCAGGCTGTTCTTCTGCACAAAAAGCATCAGAAGTTAACCCGACACGAGTTTCGATTGCTCCATATTTAAAAATGGACTGCAAAGCACTTGCAACCGAGCAAACAAGCCTTGTTAAAGAAGCTGAAATTCTTGGAGCACTAGTTGATCAAGAATATAGCTCAGACAAAAACAAAGAATTAGTGGCTTGGGTATTATTCACACCAGCAATATTATTGGTAGATGGTAATGCTGAATCAGCAGCACAACTTGCAAGCATTAAAGGACAATTAGAAGCTGTGCAAGAAGCCCAAAAAATAAATGAATGCATTTCATAGCATTTAAGATAATTCTTTAATAACTTAAACATCTGAGAGTTCAAGATGGGCAGGAAACCACCTTTCAACTATTCTTCTTTGCTGCTCAGCTGGCATTTTAACTATTTCATTGGCTAACCTATCAGCCTCTTTCTGTAATTCTTTATTAGCAAGTAGATCAAAGAACGTAAAGCTTGGTAAGCCAGTTTGAGATAAGCCTAGAATATCTCCAGGACCTCTGAGTTTTAAATCTTCTTCAGCAATGACAAAACCATCAGATGTTTCAGTGATAATCTTTAATCTTTGCTCTGCTAGTCCAGTTGGGTCATCACTATGCATTAATATACAGAAGCTATCTTTTGTACCACGACCTACTCTACCTCTTAATTGATGTAATTGCGCTAAACCAAATCTTTCAGAATTTTCAATTACCATAATATTGGCATCTGGAACGTCTATACCAACTTCAATTACAGTTGTGGCCAATAAAATTTTTGTTTTTTTGTTTTTAAAATCTTCAAGTATTTTTTGTTTATCGCCATCTTTCATTTTTCCATGAATAATATCGTATTCATTCTTATTAAATTCTTGACTAAGAATTTTTTCTAGATCTTCTATGCCTGTGAGCCCACTTTCGCTCTCATCAATTAGAGGGCAAACCCAATAAACTTGTGAATTATCACTAATAGCGCTTTTTATTCTACTGATAAGAGCATCTCTTCTATTATTTGGAAGTGTTGTAGTGACTATTGGAATTCTGTTTGGCGGTAAAGACCTTATTGTTGATATGTCTAAACCTGAGAGGACACTCATTGCCATAGTTCTAGGTATAGGTGTGGCTGAGAGCAATAATTGATGTGGATAATTATCAGCTTTTTCTTTCAGCTTTAATCTTTGACTGACTCCAAATCTATGCTGTTCATCATAAATAACTAAAGATAAATTATCGTAAGATACATCTTCTTGAAAAACTGCATGAGTACCTATTATTATTTTTGCTTGTCCGCTTAAAATCTTCTCATACTTAGCTCTTCTTTCTTTTGCTGGAATTTTTGATGTAAGTAGTTCAACTTGCCCATCATTTCCAAACCAATTTACAAAATTTTGAAAGTGTTGATTCGCTAAGATAGTAGTTGGAGCGAGAATGGCAACTTGTTTACCATTAGCAACGACATGAGCAGCAATAAGTGCTGCAACTATAGTTTTACCTGATCCTACATCACCTTGTAGAAGTCTAAGCATTGGTGAACCAACAGTTATGTCTTTGCAAATTTCATTGTATGCACTCTTTTGATCACTAGTTAATTCAAAAGGCAGATCACTAAGTATCTTTTTAGCTAGAGAATCATCTTCAAATTTATCAGCGATTCTGTTTTTATTTTGTTCTTTAATAGATAGATAGCTAATCTTATTAGCTACTATTTCTTCTAATCCTATTCTTTTTCTAGCAGGCGATTCCCCACCTATTAAATAGTCTTCGATATTACTATTAGGATTAGGGCTATGAATATCAATAATTGATTGATTCAGCGAATTAAATTCATGCTTAGGCAGATAATCAAAAATCTCAATTTTATTTTCTTTAACTAAATTCATTGCCTCTACCATTAGTTTTCTAAGTTTTTGATGTGTTATGCCTTTAGTGAGAGGGTATTTAGGTAGTATCTGAGGCTTAAACTCATTATTTTTTATTACCTCATACTCAGGATGTATAGTTTCTAAACCATATCTGCCCAATCTTCCTGTTCCTGAAACTTGTAATTCCGAACCTTCTTTAAAAATATTTCTTAAGCCTGGAAAATAGTAAAAGAATCTAATATAGATGTGTCCAGTACCGTCTTTTAATTTAACTAATAGCATTTTTCTAGGCACAAAAGTTTGAGAGACTTTTTCAACAACCCCTTGAATAACGAAATCTTCTTCGGGCACTAGCTCAGCTATTTTTTTTAACTTTGTTTTATCCTGATAACCAATTGGAAAATGAAATAATAGATCCTCAACAGTTTTAATACCTAATCTTAAAAGGGATTGAGAAAGTTTTTCTCCCACTCCTTTTATTGTAGTTACCAATAAAGATGAGGCATCAACCTTTTGATCTGAAGACATATGTATTTATTATATATATGTCTCATTTTAATTTTGAATGTGTTCGGAGTTTTTTTTATGCGGAGTATGACAGGTTTTAGCGAATCTACCTTGTTAAAGGATGATATTGAATTTAAATGCATATCAAAATCACTAAATAGTAGGTTTCTTGAGATTAATATTAAACTTCCAGTAAGTTTGAAGAGCCATGAAGGTTGGGTAAGAGAATATATCCAGAAAAATTTTACTAGAGGAAAAATCGATGTAGACGTTTTTTTTACTGCTCCTCAAAAAGAACAACTAAGAATTTCAGATAATTTTCTCAAACTTGTTAAAGAAAATGAATTAAGAATAAAAAAGCATGGATTTGATATTGCTTCATCTACTTATTCTGAGCTACTTAAAATAAGAGACTCAATACAAAAAGATTATGTTCTTAAAGATTCATCCTTAAAAGATCTAGTTAAAAGGTCTCTTATTAGATTAAGAAGAACAAGAGAAATAGAAGGCAAAACAACTAAGACTGATTTAGAAAAATTAGTCGCCAGTATGCGAAAAACAATAAAATCAATAAAGAAAATGGAAAAAACAAATTCGAAACAGACACATAAAAAACTAAATAGATTTAAAGCTGCACTTAATGCAGATCAAAAAGAATTAAATATATCTGAAGCATTTGCTACTCTTAGTAAGGCAGATATAAATGAAGAGATTGTAAGGTTTAATTCTCACCTCGATCTTGTGGCAAAGCTAATTAGATCAAATAAAGCAGTCGGTAAAAAATTAGATTTTTACACTCAAGAAATGCAAAGGGAAACAAATACGATTAGTTCAAAAGCCGTGATTGCTGAGATTAAAAACGAATCGGTAGAGTTAAAAGGTTTAATTGAAATGGTTAAGGAGCATGCTCAAAATGTCGAATAATTTAGCTGAAAATCTGTTTATAATTACCGCACCTTCAGGTGCTGGGAAAACAACTTTAATTAAAAATGTTATTGAATTTGCTAAAACAAAGGATAAAAAAGTTTTTATGTCTGTATCACACACAACACGCACTCCGAGATCAAGTGAATTAGATGGAACAGACTATTTTTTTATTAACAAAGAACAATTTATGTTCAACATAAATGATCAGGTCTATTTAGAACATGCAATAGTGCATGGCAATCTATATGGAACACCAAAACAACCAATTGAGCAGAACTTAGAGAATGGGTTTAAAGTACTTCTTGAGATTGATTGGCAAGGCGCAATGGAGATCTTAAAAACCTATCCTGAAGCTCAAAGTATTTTTATTTCGCCTCCATCAATTAAAGAATTACATAAAAGATTACATGATCGAGGTCTTGACTCAGAAGAAGTTATAGTAGAAAGAATAGATGGAGCAAAACTAGAAATGGAAAAATCATCTGAATTTAAATATCAAATTATTAACGATTCACTTGAAACAGCGCTCAAAAACCTTTTAAATATCATCTTCAGAGAAAAGCATGGCTAGAATAACAGTAGAAGATTGTCTTGAGAAGGTCGAAAGTAGATTCGATCTTGTCCTTAAAGCAGCAGAAAGAGCACGTGATTTAATATCAACTAGTGCTGAGCCTTTGGTTGAAACTGAAAATGATAAACCTACTATAATCGCATTGCGAGAAATAGCTGACGGTGTACTCGATGAGGGCTATGTTCCTCCAAGTGATGATGATGACACGGAAGAAGTTTTTCTTGATAATGAAGATGAAGGGTAGGTAATTTTTGTTTGATTCTTTAAATTTTTTTAAAAAACCTGAAAACGCGCAACTTAGTGAAAGTCTAGATAAGTTGTCAAAAGATTATTTAAGCTCATCTGCTAGTGAAAAAATAAAAAAAGCAGTTAACTTTGCAAATCAAGCTCATGAGGGTCAATTTCGTAAAAGCGGAGAACCTTTTATAACTCATCCAATAAATGTAGGTTTAATTTTAGTTTCGCTAAAAATGGACGTCGACACTGTAATTGCTGGCTTATTACATGATGTTGTTGAAGATTGCGATATTGCTTTATCAGAAGTTAGGAAAAAATTTGGCAATAATGTAGGCCAGTTGGTCGATGGAGTAACTAAATTACTGCAATTAGATGAAAAAATGAAAGATCAAAGTCAAGCTGAACATTTTCAAAAAATGGCTTTAGCGACCGCAGAAGATGTCAGAGTCGTGATAATTAAGTTAGCTGATCGATTACATAATTTGAAAACAATAGAGCATTTACCACGCCATAAACAAATAAAAAAATGCAAAGAGACTTTCGATCTATATGCACCTTTAGCGCATCAAATCGGTATGCATAAGATGGCTACTGAACTTGAAGATTGTTCATTTAAGACCTTACATCCAACTAGATACAAATTAATCCAAGATGCATTAGAAAAAAATAATCTAGATAAAAAAACATTAATTTCTAGGGTAAAAAGATCCTTAAATACAAAATTTAAGAAAAATGATATTGAGGCTAAGATTACAGGCAGAGAAAAGCGAGTATTTAGCATCTATCAAAAAATTAAGAAGAAAAAATTCTCATTCGCTGATGTATATGATGTATTTGCATTTAGGGTGTTAGTAAATAATGGAGAAGATTGTTATAAGGCACTAGGACTAATACATAATATTTTCACGCCACTCACTGGAAGATTCAAAGACTATATAGCTGTTCCAAAAATGAATGGCTATCAAGCCCTTCATACAGTGGTAATGACTTTTGATGGTGTACCTATGGAAGTCCAAATACAAACATCAGCAATGGAAACATTTGCAAATTATGGAATAGCCTCTCATGGACTATATAAAACAAAAGTTAGTGATAATTTAATTCAATCTAAGTCGAGACAGTTAGTGCAGAGACTTGTGGATACAAATAATCGATCTTCTTCTTCAATAGAATTTATGGAGAGTCTTAAAACTGATTTAACAGGCAAAGAAGTTTATGTTTTCTCTCCAAATGGAAGAATATTTTCACTTAAAAGAGGGTCTACTCCGATTGATTATGCCTATGCAGTACATAGTTCTTTAGGCAACTACTGCCTATCTTGTGAGGTAGATAAAAAAATGGTTCCTTTATCAACAAGCCTACAGAGTGGACAGACAATTGAAATAATAAAAAGTAAAAATAAAACAGTTAATCCAGCTTGGTTAAATTTCGTAGCTTCATCAAGAGCGATTACAGAAATAAAAAAAGAATTAAAAAAGATGAAAATAAGTGATGCAAGAGTTCTTGGAAAAGATTTACTAGAGGATTCATTACATGAGTCAGGAATTGAGCTAAAAGAGTATCCAGCTGAAAAGCTTAGAAGTGTTTTTGATGTATTAGGCGTTAGATCTCTTAATCAACTACTTGTAGATATAGGTTCAGGCAGAAGAACAAGCAATATTGTGTCTCAAAGCTTCACTGAAAGCTTATCGAACAAAAAAAATGAATCTATTTCACAGTTAAGAATTGGTTCATCCAAAAAATATGGAGCAATAAAATTCCCGGAATGTTGCTATCCAATATCTGGAGATCCTTGTTTGGCAGTTCATAATGAATCAGGTATCACAATACATAGAAATGAATGCCAAAATTTAAAAAACTTTCTTAATAAACCAGGTAAATGTTCAGATGTATTATGGGAAAAATCAGATGATTCTGAATTTTTAACTTCTTTAATTCTAACTCTTAAGAATGAACCTGGAGCTCTAGCTGATATATCTAAAATTATTTCAAAGAATGACTCAAATATTCAGTCAGTTGCAACAAAAACACTAGATGAGAACTTTACTGAATTAACAGCTAAACTAATAGTTAAAGATACACAACATCTGGAATTAATAAAATCACAACTCAAAAACAATAAGACAGTAACAAGTATTGAGAGGCAGCAAACATGAATAAAATCTCCACAGTTAATGATCTAGACAAAAAGTTTTTGAAATCTTTATTTGAATCTGCACAAAATATTAAAGAATCTTGGCCAAATCTTGAACAAACAGGTAAAGGAAAGACTGTTTGTTTATTATTCTGGGAGCCTAGCACTAGAACAAAGCTATCATTTGAGCATGCTGCAAAATCTTTAGGTTTTAAGGTGCTTGATTTTTCGCCTTCAAGCTCTTCAATAGAAAAAGGTGAGACTCTTGAAGACACAATTAAAACCTTATTGGCTTTGAAAGTTGATGGCTTCATTATCCGACATCCAGAAGATAAGATTTCACTAAAAATTGAAAAATTATTACCTAAGGAAATATTTTTTATCAATGCAGGTGATGGTAGTTATGCTCATCCGTCTCAAGCTTTATTGGATGTCTATACTATGAAAGACGAATGTGAGGATTTCAGTGAATTAAAAGTAGCAGCTATTGGGGATATTAAACATTGTCGTATTATTAGATCACAAATGAATCTCTTAAATAGACTTGGATGTATCGATATCCAATTTTATGGACCAAAGGAATTACTTGATGATAATTTATCGCCATCATTTAGTGAGATCACAGACGGATGCATGGAAGATAGAGATATTCTCTATGTAATCAGAGTGAAAAATGAAAGATTAAAAGATAATGAGAATATAGATATGGAAGCTTTTAAGTCGATATATCAAATTAACGAATCTTTTATTGAAAAAACCAAATTTAATGGCTCAGTTATGCACCCTGGTCCAATTAATGTTGATTTAGAGATCACTAATAGTATAGCTGCATCAAAAAAAGCACTTATTTCTACACAAGTAGAAAATGGGCTCTACGTCAGAGCCGCATTATTAAGTCTTATCTCTTAAGGCTTATACTCACTTCAGAACCATAGATTAGATTATCAAGTTCTTCTGATTGCAGCATTATGGCAGTTAAATCAGTCTTAAATCTATTTTCATTTATATCTCTGATGGAAGTAATATGCCCATTAATTGAAACCTCCATATTTTTAACTAAAGAATCAGCAAAATCCTTATTAATCTCAACTAGAATCTCTTTTGCATCTCCCATAATTACAACTTCTCTAATCAGACCAACTGTTTCAGACATCTTTGCCTCTAAATTGTTCTCGATACTCTTTAATCTTATGAAGATCCTCTTCATTTATGATATTTTCAGCATCCAATAAGTTATCTAAGGAAATGATTTCAAATACATCAATACCCTCTGCTTTTAATTCTGCAGAAGCCATTAAATCTGATTTTTGACCTTTTTCTTGTCTATCTAGAGTCACAAATACTCCAGTAATTTCAACATCGTAAGGTTTAAGGATATTAAGCACCTCTCTTATTGCTAAGCCTGAAGATATTACATCATCAACTATTAATACTTTGCCTGCTGGTTTTGCCCCTATCAGAGATCCTCCTTCACCATGATCTTTTACCTCTTTCCTATTAAAACAAACAGGCTTATTGAGTTTTGTTGCTAAGATTGATCCAAGCAATATTCCTTTATATGCTGGCCCAAAAATCATATCAAATGAAATATCAGAATCTTTAATTTTCTCTGCCATGACTTCAGTTAATTGATTTAGATGGCCATGCTCTAAAAAAGATGCAGCATTAAAAAAGTAAGGACTTTTTCTGCCAGATTTTAAAGTAAAGTCTCCAAGCTTGAACGCACCTGATTCAATAGCTAGTTTTAGAAATTTTTCTTGGTAGTCCTTCACCCGTTCTTAATTATTTCGTTTTGTAGTACAAATAGATCTTTCAAGCCGGTTTCTGCTAGATCGACTAGATCTTTAAATTGTTCTTTACTAAAAGCGCTCTCTTCTCCTGTTCCTTGTACTTCTATTAACTCTAACTGTTCATTCATTACTATATTGACGTCACATTGGGCATTACTATCTTCGTCATAATCCAGATCTAAAAGAAGTTCATCTTTGCAAATTCCTACACTGATAGCAGCAACCAGATTTTTAATAGCATCTTCTTTCTCTATTTTTTGTAGCGCCTTATATAACGCTACAGTTCCACCTGTTATAGATGCTGTTCTTGTTCCACCATCTGCTTGAATAACATCACAATCAACTGTGATTGTGTAACCAGTTAATTTGTTTAAATCTACAGCTTGGCGCAATGATCTTCCTATTAATCGCTGTATTTCCATTGTTCTACCAGATTGTTTGCCTCTATTTGCTTCTCTATTCATCCTCTCATTTGTAGATCTTGGCAGCATCCCATATTCAGCGGTCACCCAGCCTGTCTTGCCATTTTGCATCCATCTTGGAGTAGCTTTTTCTACAGTTGCATTACAAATTACATGAGTATTACCAAACTTTACTAAGGCTGAACCTTCAGCATGCATATTAAAACCTGGAATTATGCTTATTTCTCTTAATTGATTACTACTGCGTTTCTCTTTTCTTTGCATAGATAGATTTGTTGTTTACTATTATACATTCAAGGGGTAAATAGATGATAAGAAAATTACTAGTTATATTAGTAACCTTGGTACTTTATGGGTGCAGCGAAGAAGATAGTATATTCTCTTCTGAAGCAGAAGGTTCGGTAACGAATTACGATGAAGACTTACATGGTACATATGCCTCAACATATGTTCCTCTCGACTCTGAAAATATTGTTATTAGAAATGCAACAGTGTTTGATGGTATTGGAAATAAATTTCAAAATTACGATGTGCATTTTTCTAATGGAGAAATACAAGCTATAGGATCTGAACTGATTGTTGATGGTGCAGATGAGATCGATGGAACTGGAAAGTTCGTTACTCCTGGAATAATAGATAACCATTCACATATGGGAGTTTATCCAGCTCCAGGTGTTAGAACCAGTAGTGATGGTAATGAAGCTACAAACCCAGTAACTGCCGAAGTTTGGGCAGAACATAGCGTTTGGTCTCAGGATCCTCAATATAAACTTGCTCTAGCAGGCGGAATTACTACTTTTCATGTTTTGCCGGGTTCAGCAAATTTATTTGGCGGTAGAGGCGTCACACTAAAAAATGTTTCAGCAAATACCGTGCCAGATATGAAATTTCCAGATGCTCCTCATTCACTAAAAATGGCTTGTGGTGAAAATCCAAAAAGAGTTTATAGCTCTAGAGGACCATCTACAAGAATGGGTAATGTCGCTGGTTATAGAGATGCATGGATAGGAGCAGAAAAATATAAAAAATCTTTAGAAAAAGATCCTAGCCAAAGAAATTTAAGAAATGAGACACTAGTTGGAGTTTTGGATGGAGAAATACTAGTACATAACCATTGTTATAGAGCAGATGAGATGGCAACGATGATTAACATTTCAGAAGAATTTGGTTATAAGGTCTCAACTTTTCATCATGGAGTAGAAGCATATAAGATTGCAGATCTACTTGCAGATGAAGGTATTTGTGCTGCTCTTTGGGCAGACTGGTGGGGCTTTAAGCATGAAGCATATGATATGTCTATCGCAAACATTGCAATAGTTGACCAAGCCAGAGATGGTACCGGGTGTGCAATAGTTCACTCTGACAGTGCAAGTGGAATACAAAGATTAAATCAAGAAGCAGCTAAAGCCTTGGCAGCTGGAAGAAGAGCCGGTTTTGATATATCAGAGGGCCGTGCAATGACATGGATAACTAAAAACCCAGCAAAATCTTTGGGAATTTTAGATCAGACTGGAACTTTAGAGCAGGGCAAAGATGCTGATTTGGTTATTTGGAATGGCAATCCATTCAGTGTTTATACAAAAGCTGAACAAGTATACATAGATGGTGCTTTGACATTTGATAAAGCGACTAACTTCATGCCGCATACAGATTTCGATCTAGGTATTAAAGAATGGGAGGACAAATAATGAAACTATTTAAAATCTTATTATTACTTCCTTTTATCGTTTTTTCAGATGCAGATGATATGTACGTCATCAAGGGTGGAATGACATTTCTTCCTGATGGTAGTTTTGCTAAAAAAGATATCTTAGTTGATGAAGGGCAGATTATTTTAGTTGCAGATACTATTGGTGATGTTGGCGCAGAAAATATTATTGATGCCGAAGGTAAATATGTAACACCTGGATTAATTGTTTTTTCTTCTCTTGGTCTACTTGAAATTGGTGCATTACCTCAAACAAATGATACTTCTTCTGATATATATAATGCTGGGTTTGATCCTAGTAAGGCATATAACCCCTTTTCTCAAGCAGTCAGACTGAATAGAGCAAAAGGAGTTTCATCGACTGTTCATGTACCAGGTGCATCTGGTTATTTCGCAGGTTTATTAACTTATACAAAGATTAATGATGGTTATAAACAAAAAAAACAAGGCCCATTAGGTCTTGTTACTAGTTATGGTGAATCATATGGAGATTCTAGAGCAGCACAGTTACATTTTATGGAAGATTTATTTGATTTTGTTAGAAGTGCTAATGATGGTGATGCTGATGAAGTCCAATTTATTGAAGGAACCAATAATGAATACAAATTTACTAAAAGAGATCTTAAGGCAATCAGAAAAGTTTTAAATAGAGAGATGCCTTTGGTGATTCAAGTTAGCAAAGCTACTGACATACTTAATGTGCTTAAATTTGCAGATAATCAGGAAGTAGATTTAGTTTTATGGGGGGCAGCTGAGGCACATATGGTAGCTGATGAGATAGCTAGAGCAGGTGTGCCTGTAATATTAGATCCGCTTGATAATATACCAGGATCATTTGATTCATTGAATGCTACTTATGAGAATGTTATTCGTCTTAATGAAGCAGGAGTTGAAATGGCATTCTACTATGCACAAGGTGCTGGAGCGCATAATGCATATCTTGCTACACAATCAGCAGGCAATTCTGTGGCGATGGGTTTAGATTATAGTTCTGCTATGAAGGCAATTACATCCAATCCTGCAGAGATATTTGGACTTGTAGGTGTAGGTTCGATAGCACCAGGTTTTGATGCTGATCTTGTAGTATGGGATGGAGATCCATTGGAACTGATGTCTAATGTAGAAAGTGTCTTAATTGATGGCGAAGATCAAGATCTATCTAATAGATACGAAGAATTGACGGAAAGGTATACAAAAGAAAAAGAGTTACCTAACTCTTATAGATCACGAGAGTAATTCTTTAACAAAAGAACTAGCTTCAGACATTTCAGCATTGGGATGTCTGGATCTAAGTTCTTTCATCACATTACCCATTTCTTGCATGCCTGAAAAACTATTTTCAGAAATTATTTTTTGTATAGCTTCTTTCAGGGCATCTCCAGCTAATGCTTGTGGTAAATATTTTTCTAAAACTACTAGTTCGTTTTTTTCTATCTCTTCTAAATCAGGTCTTCCGCCTTGAGAGTATTGTTGAATAGAATCTTTTCTTTGTTTCGCCATTTTTTTAAGGATCGCAATGACATCCTCATCTGTAGGCTCTTGTCTATTATCAACTTCGAATCTTTTTACATCTGCCATAATTAATCTGAGGGTATCTCTTAAAAATACATCCTTTTGAATCATAGCTTCTTTTAATTCGCTATTAATTTGATCTTTTAATTGGGACAAGTTACTTAAGTTTGGCAAAAGAGTCTTTCATAACTCTTTTATAGTTTCTTTTAACTGCAGCTGCAGCTTTCCTTTTTCTTTCTTCTGTTGGCTTTTCGTAAAATTCTCTTTTACGTACTTCAGTTATAACGCCAGCTCTTTCACATGCTCTGCGAAATTTTCTTAAACCTACATCGAAAGATTCAGTTTCTTTAATTTTTATACTTGGCATAATGTAGTGTGTATTGTAAGGATAATTAAAAAAGAATCAATGTTAGTCTTAGGTATAGAGAGCTCTTGCGATGAAACTGGTTTAGCTGTTTACTCCGAAAAGGATGGTCTTTTAGGACATCTTGTTAACTCACAAGTTGATCTTTTTACTGAATATGGCGGAGTGATACCTGAAATTGCTGCACGAGATCATAGTGTAAAAATAATTCATATTCTTAAACAACTATTAAAAAAATCTAAGCTAGATGTAAGCGACATCTCTTTAGTCGCTTATACAGCTGGCCCTGGTCTTATAGGATCTCTAATGATAGGTGAAACAGTTGCTAAGACTATATCTGCAATACTCGATAAAGAATTATTACCAATTAATCATCTAGAAGGCCATATACTAGCTCCTGCCTTAGAAGATTCTGAGATCAAGCCGCCATATTTATGTTTACTTGTTTCTGGAGGCCATACACAGATCATTGAATGCAAAGATTATGGTGAATATCAGATTCTTGGAGAGACCATTGATGATGCATGTGGAGAAGCATTTGATAAAGTTGGAAAATTATTAGGACTTGAGTATCCAGGTGGTCCAAAAGTCTCAAAATTAGCTGAAAATGGAAATCCACATAGGTTTAATTTTCCTCGAGCCATGTTAAGAGACAGAAGTTTAGATTTTAGTTTTAGTGGGTTGAAGACAGCAGTTCTATATGCCCTTGAAGATTTAAATGAAAAAGATTATCCAGATGTAGCAGCATCATTTCAAGAAGCTGTAATAGATGTTTTATTACATAAATTAAATTGGGCAATTGAGGATACTGGAATAAAGACTTTAGTTTGTTCTGGCGGAGTAGCTGCCAATACGATTCTTAGAGATAGATTAAGAAGGATGGCAGATGAGAGGTCCCTTAACGTAAGTTATCCGAGCATAGAGTTTTGTACAGATAATGCAGCTATGATTGCATTCGCAGGTTATGTCAGAAAGAAATACAATTTAAGAAGTTACAATACATCTTTTGCGAGACCAAGATGGCCGTTAGGAGAACTTTATGATTAACAGAGATAGAATTTATGTAGAAGATTTAAGAGTCGAAGGAATAATCGGTATTTTTGAGTGGGAAAAAGAGACCAAACAGGAAATAAGTATTTCCTATGAAATTGACCAAGACAATTTAACAGCAGCAAATGAAGACAAGATAGAAGCGGCAACTGATTACAAATCAATTAATAAAGCAATAATTGCTTTTGTTGAAAATAACAAATTTGAGTTAGTGGAAACTTTTGCTGAAAAGATAGCCGCTATGGTTATTTCAGAGCATAAGGTTAATTGGATCAAGCTTAGAGTCTCAAAACCCGGTGCTTTAAGATTTTCAAAAGATGTTGGAGTCATAATTGAACGAACAACAGAAGACTATAAATAATTTCTATATTCTTGTAGGGTCAAATATTGAGCCAACGGAGAATATTAATAAAGGCCTTAATCTTATAGAGCAAGAAAACAGATTATGTCTAATTAAACAAAGTTCAGATTATCAATCAAAAGCTGTAGGAATGGAGGGAGACGATTTTATTAATAAAGTCATTAACTGTTCTACTGATATGAACTTCAAAGAGACTCTAAATTATTTAAAAAGTGTAGAAAAGCGTTGCGGAAGAATAAGAGAAGAGAATAAATTTATTCCCAGAACATTAGACCTGGATATTATAGATTGGAATAACTATGAAGGAGTTATAGATGGGTATCAATTACCTGATCCAGATATAGAAAAGTTTGAATATATAGCAATTCCATATAAGGAATTGCTTAATTGTTAACAGCCGTATAGACCGTAATTCATATTCCAGATTGATTTTAAATCGTCATCTTTAAGTTTTGAAATATTTCTTTTAGCAATTTTACACATTCCCCGTGAAGGGTAATCTGGTAAATTTCCTATCAATGCATAAGTAATGACATTGGCTGTCCATATTTCTTTAAGATCCTGATCACTAAACTGCGCAACCATTCTCTCAACAGTATTAACTTCTGATTCTGACCAGCTTGATTTAGCTCCGTACTCTGCAAAGGTAAGCAATTTATTAGAAAGATCTAAATCTTTCATATAATCAGTTTTTGCTTCTAGACTAAAAAAAGCTATTAAGGTTATTAAGATTATTTTTTTCATATTCATCAATCTATCATTTATTTATTCGTACTTTCAAATATTTTATCGGCAGATTTTGCTACGAATCCTTGGTATAGATTTCCACTTTGGTCAGCATAGCGTTTAGCAAACTCATAATAGCAACTTGGTACAGATTCAGCGCCTGATTCAAAAGTTACCTCCATTTTGTCTGCCATAGTTGATGATTGTTCTAGCAAGTCATTTTGACTACCTTTAATTTCACCACCTGAGCTATTTAAGATATAACCATTATCTTTAATCATTTCATTAACTTCCTTCACTTCAGAATATTGCTCTAAGTGATTAATAGAAACAGTGAAATGATTAGGGCAAAATCCCCATACATATAGCCAAGAAGCGTATTCTGATTCTTCTGCTAATTTTGAATAAATTTCATAATCAATATCCCATGATCGACTGCCTAAGAAAAGATTTTCTTTATTTTCTATATCAAAATAAGGCGATATTTGTTTAATTACAGAGTTAAGCTCATCAGAAAAGTCTTCAAGCATTAATTCAGACAAAAATATCTTCGGATAGGTTGGGTCTTCATTCTCAAGATGAATAGCCTTTAGTCTTTTTTGTTCAAAAAAGTAATCTCCTCCAAATTTATAACCAAATTGTTCTAGAAATTCCCTTTGTTTAGCAACATTACAATCGGATAAATTAAAAGTTCTGAAGGCTATATGATCATTAATTACTTCTTCACCAAAAAGTTTTGAAATCTTTTCAGCTGAAGGTGTGTATGAAGTGTATTGGCTCCAAAGTTTGTCGAGAAATAAATCTAGTTCTTTCATGATATTTTTTTTGCTTTTTCCCAGCCTAAATCAGCAAGACTTTTAGCTCTTTTTCCCATTTCTACTGCAAAATCACTCGCTGCTGTTCCATCCCTCACTCTACCAAGGATACCTTGGCTTATAGCAGCAACCTTGAACAATGAGAATATAATATAAAATTCCCATTCACTCTCCAATTCCATCTTTGTTCTTGATAGGTACAAATCTACGTATTCCTTTTCATTATGAATGCCTAAATCTGAAGCGACAGTGTCATTTATATTACCAACATGCCAAAGTAAGCAGTGATATCCAAAATCCGCTAAAGGATCACCTATTGTTGATAGTTCCCAGTCTAAGATTGCCATAATCTTATCTTCGTTATTCATAATTAAATTATCTAAACGAAAATCGCCATGCACTATTGATGTGTATTTTTGTTCTGGCATTCTCTTTGGCAACCAATCAATAAGTTTATGCATAGAACCTAATACTTCTGTCTCAGAATCGAAATATTGCCTACTCCATCTAGATACTTGTCTTTCAATATAGTTTCCAGGTTTACCATAATCTTCTAAACCTAAAGCTATATAGTCTTGAGAATGTAATGAAGCAATTCCATAATTCATCTGATCAAAAATTATTTTTCTTCGTTCAGCTGGAATCTCTGATGCAACAGGATCCCAATAAATATTGCCATCACAACATTCCATGATATAGAAAGCTGTTCCCACCACATTATCGTCTTCACATAAATGGAAAGTCTTAGGTGTTGGCACAGGAGTTTCAGATAAAGCGCTTAATACTCTATATTCTCTATCTACTGCATGGGCAGATTTTAATAATTTTCCTGGAGGTTTTCTTCGCAAAACATATTTTTTATTTTCTGTGTTTAATTGATAGGTTGGATTAGATTGTCCACCCTTAAATTGTTTGTAATCTAATACTCTCCCAATTTCAGATGATATCTCTTCTAAATATTGGTTTAATGCATCTAAGTTAAAAGCTAGATTTTCTGCTACTTCTTTAGTTCCTGAGAATTGTTCATTCATTATTCTTTTTTATTAAAAGCTTCTGATTTTCTTTCTTTAGAGCACTAATTTCGTTCTCTAACTCTGTAACTTTATTTATTTGTGACTTGTATTCTGTCTTTAACTTATAGTTCTGTTCTATAAGTTTGTCTAAGAGACCTGATAATTTTTTAATTTTTTCGTGCATAATATGCGTCTATGACAGATTTAAACATAAACATATTTGAGGCTCGAAGAGCTAAAGTTGCTAGCAATATGGAGGAAAACTCCATTCTTTTGCTCAGCTCGTCTCATATTGTTTCAAGGAATAATGATACTACATTTCCTTTTAGGCAAGACAGTAACTTTTACTACCTCACAGGTCTTGAAGAGCCTAATTCGGTATTAATGCTTAAAAGTGATGGCAGCTCAACTATTTTCTGTAGACAGAAAAATCCAGATTTAGAAAAATGGGATGGGTTTATGTGGGGATTCGATGAAGCCACTAGACATTTTAAATTTAATAAGGGCCATGACATTTCCGACATTGATAAATTGCTGCCTTCCATGATTAAGGGCACGACGGTCTTATATTCTTTAGTAGGCAAGGATAAAAGCTTTGATGCAAAAGTGGTTAACTGGGTAAATTCAGCTAATGGCATGGAAAGACATCAGACTAATATTGATTTAAAGAATTTCTCAAATATTTTAGGGTTTATGAGACTTATAAAAGAGCCAGAGGAAATTTCTTTGATACGAAAGTCATGTGAAATAGCTGCAATTTCACATAAAGAAGTTATGAGAAAGGCAAAAGTTGGAATGACAGAGTTCGATCTTGAGACAATGTATCTTAATGAATTCAAATTAAATGGTTCTAGAGAGCCATCATATACACCAATAGTAGCTGGCGGATCCAGAGCATGTATTCTGCATTATGTAGATAATAATCAAGCAATAAATGATGGCGACTTAGTATTAGTAGACGCAGGATGTGAATTTGGACTATATGCCTCTGATATTACACGAACCTATCCTATCAATGGAAAGTTTTCTGGAGAACAGAAAGCCGTTTATGATGTGGTTCTGGAAGCACATAATGCGGCATGTGATGCAATCAAAGTCGGCGAATCATGTATTGACCCTCAAAGGGCATCCGAAAAGTCTTTATCACAAGGATTAAAAGATCTAGGTCTATTAAATGGCAGCTTAGATGAAATTTTAGATAAAGAACTATATAAAGAATTCTATTATCATAAAATTGGCCATTGGCTAGGTTTAGATGTGCATGATGATTGTCCGTATTCCATAAATGGAGAAGATATTAAATTTAAAGAGAACATGGTAATGACTATTGAGCCAGGAATTTATATAAACGAAACAGCGCCAGTAGATGATAAGTGGAAAGGTATAGGTATTAGGATTGAAAATGACATTTTGGCAACTAAAGAAGGTTTTGAAAATCTAACCCCACAAGTTCCAGTAGAGGTTGATGAAATAGAGCAACTGATGCAAGGCTAATGTCTAAAGAAGTTGTAATAGTAGGAGCTGGAGTAGTTGGCTGCTTAATCGCTCAAGTTTTAAAAAAACACAATATTCCATTCAAAATACTAGAAAAGAGCATAGAAGTAAGAAAAGATCCAAGAAGAACCGTAGCCTTAACTAGCGATTCAATTAAATTTCTCAACTCATTACAAAAAGACTTAGATTTAAATGCATGGGCAACTCCTGTCCATAAAATGCATCTTTATCAGAAATCTGATTTAAATTTAGTGCTTGAATCAAAAGAAGACAAGAAAGTTACCTCTATATGTTTGTTAGATGCTTTACATGAAAAAATTTCTTCTGGCTTGGAATCAGATATATTGTGGAGCCAAGATATTAAGGGCATAGAATTGGGCTCAAAAATCCAAGTAAAAACTCAGGAGAAAAATTTCGATGCTGATCTTTTGTTTGCTACAGATGGAATGAGCTCAAATATTAGGAAGATAATGCATTTTGATATAGAAGAATGGTTCTATGGTCAAAAAGCTTATGTTGCTGTTGTCAAAGCGGACCATGACAATATTGCAAAACAATATTTCTCAAAATTTGGCACTTTAGCTTTGCTTCCCCTTAATCAGGATTTACAACATTACTCAATTATTCTTTGTACTAATTCAACATCAGATGCAAAAGCTCAGTTGGAAAGTCTAAATCAAGAGTTTAATTTGTTATTAGATCTTAAAGATATTGAATTAGGTTCTGGTTTTGAGCTGAAACATGTAAGAGCTAAAAAAATGTTTAAAGATCGTATTATTTTATGTGGTGATGCAGCTAATTCTTTTCACCCTATGGCTGGACAAGGATTAAATCTTGGAATCGGCGATGTTATGTACATTGATAATTATATAGATAAGCTTATGGAAGCTGATCCAGATACTTTAAAGAACTACAATTCAACTCGAAATCAAAAAAATATACAAATGACTTGGATAATACAAAGCCTTTATGGAATCTTTGGTAATGCTGAAGGTTTAGGAGAGAAGATTATTAAAGGAGGGATGAAATTTCTAGATCGAATACCCTCGATTAAAGAAAAGATCATTGAATTTGCTAATAAGAATTAAATAAGCTCAAAATTTCTAAGAATTTCATATGTTTCATGAACAGGAAGACCTACTACATTTGTGTAGCTGCCACTAATACTAGTTACATATTTTCCTGCAGGGCCGTGAATGCCATAAGCACCGGCTTTACCAACTCCCTCTTCTGATAAAACATACTCTTCTATCTCTTGTTCTGACATCTCTTTAAAAGTAACGAGAGTTTCACAGGTTTCTATTTGTGATTCACCTTTATAACTGAGCATTACAGTCGAGAATACACTATGGGTCATACCTGAAAATTCTCTTAGAAGTACTCTTGAATGAGCATGATCTTTCGGTTTTCCCACAATTTTCCTTGAAGGTGTAAAAACCAGAGTATCTGCTGTTAATATTGGCTCATCTGACTGCTTAGTATTTAAAACTAGTTCTCTAGCACTTTTATTTTTTCCTTCTACTACTAATTTTGAACAAATTGCTGGATCTTCTTCAGTAACTGAATCTTCATCAAAATCTTGTGGTATAACTTTATGTTCTACCCCCATGAGGTCTAAAAGTTCTGTTCGTCTTTGTGAGGCCGAAGCAAGAAGGAGCACGATTAAACTTTTTCGCCTTTAGCTCGTATATCTTTAAGAACAGCATCAATACCATTCTTATCAATTATTCTCATTCCTTTAGCTGAAACAGTAAGAGTTATAAATTTATTCTCAGAATCTACCCAAAATTTATGTTTATGTAGATTAGGTTTGAATAACCTTTTAACACGGTTCTTAGCATGGGAGACATGATTGCCTACCATAGCTTTTTTCCCTGTTACTTGACATACCTTACTCATAAGAACGGATGATAATAAAATAGTAATGCATTTTATGCAATAATTAATCTTCTAAGCATGAAACTAAAATATAAGATTCTTGATTCAAGAATAGGCAATGAATATGATGTGCCCAAATACCAAACGAAAGGGTCTGCCGGATTAGATTTAATTGCTTGCTGTGAAGATTCTTTTACCCTAAGTCCAAATGAAGCAACAATAATACCTTCAGGCATTTCTATTTATATTGATGATCCAGGGTATGCTGGAATAGTCATTCCAAGATCAGGACTTGGTGCAAAGAAGGGTTTAGTATGTGGCAATCTTATGGGATTAATTGACTCAGATTATCAAGGACCTCTTAGCATTTCTCTTTGGAATAGATCTTCTGAACCCATAGAAATTAACCCTGGAGAAAGAGTTGCTCAGTTAGTTGTAATTAAGGTGAATCAAGTAGAACTAGATTTAGTTGAAGAATTTGAAACTAGCGAAAGAGGTTCTGAAGGGTTTGGAAGTACAGGAGTTAATTAAGAAGATTTTTTACCAAATTTTTTCTCAAATTTTTGGACTCTTCCGCCTGTATCAAGAATCTTTTGCTGCCCAGTATAAAAAGGATGAGAGGCAGAAGAAGTCTCAATTACAAAATATGGGTATGTTTTACCATCTTCCCATTCTTTGGTTTGATCGGTTTTTAATGTCGAACGAATTAGGAAGTACTTATCCACACTAGTGTCATGGAATAGCACTTCACGATATTCAGGATGTATTTCTTTTTTCATATCTTCCAAATGAGTGTGAAATAATATCAAATAAATTTTCTATTACAATAAATTAATGAATTTTGTTGATGTCGCAGTACCTTCGCCTTTACGGTCTGCTTTTACCTACAGGAACAATACTGGTGAAAATCTAGTTGGAAGAAGAGTATTAGTAGAGTTCGGAAGACGTAAGCTTATTGGAGTTGTAACCGCAGATAGGGATGATTATAAAGGCGAATATAAGATAAAAGACATTTTACAAACTCTGGACCATGACCCGACTTTTAGTAAAACCCAATTATTAACAATAAAAAAAATATCAGACCATTATATGCATCCCATAGGTATGGTCTTAGAAGCTTTTTTGCCAACTATGCTAAGAAAAGCAAAAACCCAATTGGATTTAAGTAAATATTTTTCAGATACATGTGATTTAGATATTAATGATGATAATTTTCATGAACTTACATCCGACCAGAAATCTTGCTTAGAAAAAATTAAGAATAATGACAGGGAGTCCCTTTTATTTGGTGTAACTTCGTCTGGCAAAACAGAGATTTATAAACATTACATTAAGTTACTTCTTCAAGAAGGAAAAAGTGCTTTAGTCTTAGTTCCTGAAATATTCTTAACGCCGCAAATACATGATGATTTTAAAAAGAATTTTAATGATTCAGTTTATATACATCATTCCGGTTTAACTGAACTACAGAGATTCAAGATTTGGCTAGCAGCTCAAGATGATAAACCAAAGATAATTATTGGAACCAGATCAGCTATTTTTTTACCAATTAAAAATCTTGGTACAATTATTTTTGATGAAGAGCATGATCAATCTTATAAACAACAAGATGGATTTAGATATGATGCTAGAACTTTAGCAAAGATTATTTATGCTAAAGATGTCAAAATTATCTATTCTTCTGCAACTCCTTCTCTAAATACTCTGCAGTCTAGTAAAGATGATGTTATTCAACGTCTATCTTTGAAAAAAAGAATATCCAAGAGCAAGATGCCAAACATTGAAGTACATCCAATAAATAAAAAGAATTTAGTGGGTGGAATTTCCCATGAGTTAATAGATGAAATAAAGAAAAATGATGAAATGGGCAATCAAACATTAATTTTGCTCAATAGAAGAGGCTATGCTCCTATATTTCTATGTAACTCTTGTGGATGGATAGCAAAAAGTAATTGTTGTGATACTTCATTAGTTCTTCATCAGGAGGTTAGGAGGTTAAAATGCCATAGATGTGAAAGTGCATGGGGTATACCAGACTGCTGTCCAAGTTGTGGAGCATCAGATTTTAGCTATAAAGGTGTTGGTACTCAGCAAGTAGAAGAAGCAATAAAAGATATTTTACCTAAAGCAGAGGTTATTAGAATTGATAGAGATTCAGTCGCTGGTAAAGCTAGAAGAGAGAAAAGTTCGCTAACAATAAAAGATATTGAGCCAAAAATATTTGTTGGCACACAACTTTTGGCAAAAGGACATGATTTTAAAAAAATAACTTTGATTATTATTCTTAATTTAGATTTTGGGTTATTTGGAGCGGATATACATCTTCAAGAACAGACTGCTCAATTACTAATTCAAGTTGCAGGACGAGCTGGTAGAACAGGAATGGATAATAAAGTTTATCTACAAACGCGAGTTGCTGACCACCCAATGTTTAATTTAATAAAGACTGGAGATTATGAATTAGTAGCAAATGAGATATTAAATGAACGTAAAAAACTTGATCTATCTCCCTATATCGATGTTGTCTACTTAAAAGCTGAAGATGCAAACCAAGCTAGACTAAGAAAATTTTTAGTGGAAGCAAAAAAATATCTCTCAAAAGAACATCTTGAGGTATACGGACCGTTTGAGGCTCCAATTACCAAAGTTGGGTACAAACATAGAATGTTTTGCATAATCCAAAGCTCTAAGAAAGAAATTATGCTTAAGACACTAGATGATTTTGTTTCTCATTCAGATAAACAAAAAAAAGAAATTTCAAACTGGGTTGTTGATATTGACCCTATCAATGCATCTTAAAAATTCTTCACATTCAGTTCTAATTTCTAGGGCTCTCTCTTGTTTATCTATAATAAGAGAAAGAAATATTTCATTTCCTAAATTAAATTTTGATATTTTATTTGGCCATTCAATAAATAAAGTTGCTTTCTTATTTTCACTTATTTCAAGCCCAAGCATTTCAAAATCATTTTCTCCATCTATTCTATAAAGATCAGCATGGAAGATTTCATGATCATTTATGGCATATTCCTCTAAGATACTAAAAGTAGGACTTTTAACTGACCCAGTCCATCCCATATGTCTTAGTACATAACGCACAAGTGTAGTTTTGCCTGCACCTAGATTCCCTTCTAAGTAGACTATATTTAACTCATTAGAAGATTGAATATAATCAGCAAGTATTTTTGCAAAACAATCTGTTTGTTCTAATTTTGTAATATTTATTTTCACTAAAAGAAACTAGGAGATAAGTTAACAAATTCTTTGCCTATGATGTCTCTTTGTAGACAATCTCTAACTTTTTCATAATCAATCTGGTTTGTTACAAAATCAACATCATCTACATTGAGAACCAATAGTGGAGATTCTGAGTAATTAAAAAAGAATTCAGTATATTTTTCACATATTTTTTCTAAGTATTCTAAAGATATTTGTTCTTCATAAGCTCGACCACGTTTTTTAACTCGTTCATAAACTCTTTTTGGTGAAGCTTGTAAGTAAATTAATAGATCAGGCTTAGGGTAAGAATCATAGAATTTAGACTTAACTTCCTTAAAAATTTTTAGCTCATCAGCACTGAGGTTTAATTCTGCAAATAGATCTTCCTTTTGAAAAATAAAATCTGAAACAATTTTCCCTTCTATTAGATCATCTGAAAAATATGTATTTATCTGTTGTGATCTTTGCATGACAAAATGAATCTGTGTCGCAAATGCATATTTCTGACTATTTTCATAAAAAGATTGTAAGAAAGGATTGTCATCTGGATCTTCAAGGCAAAGGTCATGCCCAAATTCTAAAGCAATTTTTCTTGCCAAAGATGTTTTTCCAACGCCTATTGGGCCCTCTATGGCAATATATTTAGGCATATTATCTTTTTCCATCTATTCCCTTCTTATATTTATTTAAAAGTTTCATCTTTTTATCATAGTTTGCAGCTTTGAACTCTGTCCACCAGTTAATGGGGGTATCTAAATTTCTTTCCATTGAATTTCTAAGCAAAAGAAAATCATATGACGCTCGAAATCTGACATTATTAGTAAAGTTAATGGATTTTTTACCTACCTTATTAAATCTGATTTGATTCATCCAGATATCTCTTATAAAACTGCTATATCTTCTTGGAACAGCAGTAATATTTTGTTGTTTTTGCATTACTGCTGCCATTGCTCGGTAGAAACTCTTGTAATTTATTCGATTAGATATTCCAGATTTAATATAAACTTTTGGCCATAATAGTATTGCAAACAAGAAGCCAACATTTAATTTTTTATTTTCTTTTAATCTTTGATCTGTATTTTTAAAGGCATTTTCATAGAATTCATTGAAATTTTCTTTGCTATTTTCTAAATGAGGAAAAAGAAGATCAAATAAATCATATTCTTGTAAAAGTTGATAAGTTTTTAAAGCATATCCTGCTAGAAACATTTTAATTATTTCTTCATATATTCGTGCTGAAGACATATCAAGTAATTGATTCTTATGTTTAGTAATTGCTTTTTTTATAGTTGGTTCTATTTCAAAATTTAGTTTTGCAGCAAATCTTATTACTCTTAGAATTCTTACTGGATCTTCGATTATCCTTTTCTCTGCATCTCCAACAAATCTTATTTTTTTACTTTCTAGATCTTTTACACCCCCAGTGTAGTCGACTATTTTATCTGATAGAGGATCAAAATAAATAGAGTTAATTGTTAGATCTCTTCTTACAACATCTTCTTCTTGTGTTCCCCATTTGTTATCCCGTATTATTCTGCCCTTATCATTTATTTCAATTGAGTCAGATTGTGAATCTTGGCCTGATCTAAATGTAGTAACTTCAATAACTTCATTAGGAAATGTGATATGTACAAGCTTGAATCGTCGACCAATTATTCTTGAGTTTCTAAATAGTTTTCTAATTTCTCTTGGCTCACAATCAGTAACAATATCAAAATCTTTAGGGTCTAGACCTTCGATTAAGTCTCTTATTCCACCGCCAACAATATATGCTTTAAATTTTTTAGTTTGAAGTCTAGAAATTATAGATAATGCATTCTTTGACAAAGCATCTGCTTTAAATTTAAATTTTTCTGTACTAAAAATTTCTGGTTTCACAAAGATCTTTTATAGTTTTCTAAAAGACCTTTATAACCATCTTTAGTTAATCTTGGACTTTTTTCTTGTACGATTATTGATGATGCATAATTACCAAATTTACATGCTTCTAAGAAGCTCTCATCTTCATTAACTTTATGCAAGGCAGCTCCTGCAAATATGTCCCCCGCCCCATTTGAATCAAATGCTTCAACTTTATATGCATCTAGCTTATTGAATTGATTATTTTCGAAGATGACCGAGTTTCTTGAGCCATTCGTTACAACAAAGTTTTTAGCAACTTTCTTTAATTCTTCGGCAAAATCTTCACCTACTAAAGCAATAGCCTCCTCTTTATTACAAAAAAGATAGTCAATATTTCTTATACTAATGACCTCTTCAAATCTCTCTCTAAACGCATTAACAACACCCGGATCAGATAGGCTTAAAGCAAATCTTATTTCTTGTGAGCATCCTTTCAAGATATTAAGAAAAGCATGATAGTTTTCATTTGAAGTAAATTGATAGCCTTCAGAAAAAATTATTTTTGCATTATTGGCATGAGATATAAACTCTGCATTATCAACCAATCTTTCAGATGCACCAAGGTATGTGCCCATAGTTCTTTCACTATTAGGTGTAATGAAAACTAAACATCTACCTGTTTTTATACTTTCATGATGGAAACCATTGAGTGGTGCTATTCCGTTGTCTTTCAAATTATCCACGTAAAGCGAACCTCTATCATCATTGCCTAATTGGCAAATTAGTCCACATTTCGAACCAAGATTAGATGCAGCAGCTAAACTATTAGTTGTTGACCCTCCACACATAACTTCCGGCAATTGATTGCCAGGGATAGAAGATATAATTTGTTCCTGCTCCTCAAAAGAGAATGGTTTAAAGGAGTTAAAATTTAGTCCAGTTGAATCTACAAATTCTCTACTAACATAAAATGTTTCATCAACGAGAGCATTACCAACGCCTAGAATATCAAACTTCATTATTTATCTTATCTAAAACCTTTATTGCAGTTTTAGCCGCTTTTACTAGTTTATCCTCATTATGCTCTGTTGAAATAAAACAACTTTCATAGGCTGAAGGAGGAAGATAAATATTTTCTTCCAACATGCCGCGAAAAAACTTTTTAAAAAGCTCAATATTTGAATTTTCGACATCACTAAAATTCATAGGAAGGTTTTTACTAAAGAAAAAACCAAACATACCACCTCTTACATTAAACGAAAATGGTATTTTATTTTGATCACAATAGTCCTTTACTATTTGCAAGAAAACGTGAGCATTTTCTTCAAGTTTTCTGTAGATATTTTGGTCATTAAGCTGCTTAAGTAACGCTGTACCTGCACTAACTGCAATAGGATTACCAGATAAAGTGCCTGCTTGATAAATAGGTCCATCTGGAGCGATATTATCCATAATTTCTTTCTTGCCACCATATACTCCTACTGGTAAGCCACCGCCAACAATTTTTCCTAAGGCAGTTAAATCCGGATTTATATTAAATAATTCTTGTGCTCCTCCTCTTGCAACACGGAACCCTGTCATTACTTCGTCAAAGATTAATATTGAATTATTTTCTGTGCAGATTTGTCTTAATTCTTTAAGAAAATCTTCACTAGGTTCAATAAATCCCATATTTCCAGCTATCGGTTCAACAATGACAGCAGCAATATCTTGCGCATGACTATTAAAAGCCTCTTTTAATGCATTTATATCGTTGTATGGAATAGTGATAGTAAGTTTAGATAGTTCTTCTGGAATTCCTGGAGAGTCTGGTACTCCAAGTGTTGCTAGACCGGAACCAGCTTTAACTAAAAGAGAGTCTACATGACCATGATAACAACCAATAAATTTTATAATGATATTTCTTTTTGTTGTTCCTCTTGCCAATCTTATGCAGCTCATCGTTGCTTCAGTGCCAGAATTGACCATTCTGAGTTTTTCTATGCTTGGAACATATGACTTTATAAGTTTTGCAATTTCTAATTCATTTTTTGTTGGTGCTCCAAAGCTTATACCCTTACTAGATTGCTTTTTTATAGCATCTGCAATTTTTTTATTGGAATGACCTAGAATCATTGGCCCCCAAGAACCTACAAAATCTAGATATTTATTGCCATCTTCATCATATAGGTAACAACCTCTAGATTTTCTAAAGAAAATTGGCGAACCTCCTACACTTTTAAATGCTCTTACAGGAGAATTTACACCGCCAGCTATATGATTCTTAGATTTTTCAAAAAGTTTTTCAGAGTTTTTAGTTTTCATTCCAGATTTCTATCAGTTTTCGGCAGTTTACTTCAATTTTTTTGAGATCATTATAGATGCCATCACAAATAGCTGCCATATTAAATTTATTTTGTTTTACTAATCTTAGATTTATTTCACTTATTCCACCAATCGCGATATTTATTTTTTCTTTATCCATTTTTGATGAAACATCAACAATATCTATAGGCCCGGTTATATTTTTTTTAGTTTTTGATTCAAATAAAGGGCCAAATGAGTAATATGAAAATAACTCTGAATCTTCCCTTGCTTGTTGTTCTGGCTTATTTTTGCAGCTTAAGCCAACAAAACTGATATTCTTAGTTTCTTTTAAAAAGCTTGTATCTTCAATATCTTGTCCTATATGCAAACCACACCCAATTAATTCAGCAACCCTATGATCATTATTTATTACCAGAGTTGCACTCCATTTATTACATATGGTTTGAATCTCTTTTGCCGTCTCGTACCTTTCCTCAAAATTAATTTCATCTTCAAATCGATATTGAATTAATCTTATTTCTGATTCTAATGTTCGCTCAACAGCATCAAGAAGTTCATTTTTATGAATATATGTTGGAGTAATAGCGTAAATGGGCGATTCGATTTTTTTGAACATGTTTTTACTTTGAATAACTAACTAATCTTCTTTGAGAATTCATCTACATCATTCCAATTTGTAAATTCATAGGTCTTTTCTAGATCAGTTGGTCCCTTTGTAATCCACATTATTAATCTAATCATATGCTTATCTAAAAAATTATATTTTGGATAGTCTATTTTCCCGGCAAAAACCCCAATTTCATTTGGCATCCAACCTGTACGCTTTAAAAACTTCTTTATGTATGGATTAGTTTCTGGCTTATTCTTTTCAGGCTTCCTTGCAACTGCATTAACACTAAAAAAAGCATTTTCTTTACCTTCAATTATGTTCTTATGACTTTTTATAAAGTTATAAAGCTCTTTGCTATGATCTCCATATCTTATACTTGCACCGATTAATAGTTTTTCAGCTGTTTCTAGATCAGATTGTGTAATATTTTTTAGATTTATCAATCTTGGACAATGGGCGTTTTCTAGATTCTTGAAAATATGTTCACAAATATTAATGGTATGACCATCAGTACTTGAGTAAATTATTAGAATATTTTTTGCCATTAATTAAAGAAATTATAAGACATTAAGTATTTTTGTTAGAATTATGCCCATATATATTATTTATGGAATTAAAAACGAATAAAGCAACCCCCTTTCAGGTCTCTAAAGATGCACTGAATAGGCTTTCTTTGCTTAAAGAATCTGAAAAAGGAAAATATTTTAGAGTCTATGTTACAGGTGGAGGTTGCTCTGGATTTCAATATGGGTTCAAATTTGATGAGTTTGATAAAGATGAAGATTCACTACTTAATTTTGATAGCGGGGTATCGATCATTTTAGATCAACTTTCTTACCCGTATTTATTAGGATCAAAAATTGATTTTAAAGAAGACTTGATGGGCGCAAAATTTACAGTTGAAAATCCTAATGCTTCTAGCACTTGTGGTTGCGGCGCCTCTTTTTCTATTTAAATAACACTCCTTTGTCTGCATAAGCTAGATAAGCAAACGCTGAAGATTCCATATATCTAGAAGGAACAATATGATCGGTAGTCTGAATATTAGTCCTCACTTTCTCAGCAATACTTTTCATTAGTGTTTTATTAAGCGTACCACCCCCATGAAAGATTACTTCATCAGGATAATCACAATATTCATAGAATTCTTTTATTTTTTCTGCTGTTACTTCTACTAGAGTTCTCAGAAGTTCATTAACAGGAATTTTCTTATATTCTTCAAGCCTTGTGAGTAGTGGTTCTGTATAAGCAGTTATATCATCTGCTCTTGGATACCCCATATTCATGAAAATGGACATTAATTCATCTTTGATTAAATTATTTATTGTCCCACTAGATGCTATTTGCCCATCTTTATCATAGTCACCTAATTGTGAGCTTGTCATGACAAAATCTAACAAGCAGTTACCTGGCCCTATATCTGAAGCAGCAGATATTTTTTCTCCATCTAGATATGTTCCATTTGAAATACCACCTATATTGATAATTAATTTTCGCTTTCCAGTCTCAGAAAAAATATATTTATGAAAATCTGGAATCAATGGAGCACCACGACCACCTTCAGCAATATTCTTATTTCTAAAGTCTGAAAAGACATCAATATTTGTTAATTTAGAAATTTTTTTTGGGTCTCCAGCTTGCAAACTATGATGATCTTCATGAGAAATGGTTTGCCCTGAAAAACCTATGCCAACAATTTTACTTTTAGATATAGAGCTCTTATAAATTAAATTTTTTACTATTTCTACACTTTTATTAGTGATTTCGGAACTAATAAAAGGTATCTCAACAGAAGTCTTATAACTAGAGTGAAAATCTAAAGTTTCTGTAGCTACTATTTCAAAATGATCAGTAAAATCGACTAAACATGCATCTAGGGAATCTCTACTGGTCCCCGACATTATCCCTATAAAAAGGTTACTCATTATATGCTTGTTATATTAGCTATTATTTCTGTTCTTTCTTTAACTAACATATCAAATAATTTTCTATTGTATGCATTTATTGATTGTGCATTTGGCGGCTCAACTTTTACTGGATCTGTATGCTTGCCATTAATATGAAACTCATAATGCAAATGAGGGCCAGTTGCTAATCCAGTAGATCCGACATAACCAATAGTTTGTCCTTGAATTACTCGCGAGCCTTTTTTAATTCCTTTAGCAAAATCCTTTAAATGTGCGTATCTGGTTAAATACTTGTTGTAATGCACTATGTCTATGTAATTTCCATATGAACGAGAAAATTTTGCTTCTTTAACTATTCCGTCTCCAGTGGCAACTACTTCAGTGCCTGATTTTGCAGCATAATCAGTACCTTTATGAGCTCTAATAGTATTTAGGACGGGGTGTTTCCGGTTCGGGTTATAATGCGAGCTAATTCTAGCGAATTCAATTGGTGTTCTTAAGAAAGCTTTTCTAACATTAGTGCTGTCTGTCGTATAGTAATCTTTTCTTCCTCTTTGACTAAATCGAATGACAGCTATCTTCTCTCCTCTATTTACAAATTCTGCAGCTAATATGTCACCAGTGGCTATTAATTTTCCATTAGAATCAGAATAGATATCTTCATAGAGTATTCTAACCACATCTCCATTTCTTATGTCATAAGCGTAATCAATATCCCAGCCAAAGATATAAATTAAATCACCGAGAATAGAATCAGGAACGCCAGATTTTTTTCCTGAAGCATATAAAGAGTCTGTTATAACAAATTCCCTATACTGTACTAGTTTTTCTAAGCTATCTCTTTTTCTAGAGAATTTATAATCACCATCTTTTATTGTTAAAACATCAATAAAGTAGTCATCATCACTAAAACGTTTCATTTCAACTTTTCTACCATCTACTCTGATGTATATTCGATCGTTAACTCTGAAACGTATAAATTCTCTAAGATCCTTGTCCAAAGCCATTTTATTTATCAATACAGAACTAACCCCATAACTTATTAATGTTGAATAGAAGGTATCGCCAGATTTCACTACCATTTTAGTTTCTTCCGGTATGGAGAACTCATAATCTACTGATTCTAAGGAAATCTCTTCGATTGTAAGTTCTAATTCATTTTCAAAGTCTCTAGTCTCTGCATCCGTGGCAATAAGAAGAATAAAAATAGTAGGAACTATTAAGATAGTGAGAATTAATTTTAAATGCGAGCCTGTGTACATGTTCTGATATTATATTAAAAAGCTTATGAATGACTTTAAAAAACAATTAGAAATTATAAAACAAGGCATTGATGAAATCATAGGTGAAGATGATTTAATTGAAAAACTTAAATCTGGTAAAAAATTAACGATTAAAGTTGGTTTTGATCCAACAGCACCTGATTTACATGTTGGCCATACTGTAATTTTAAGAAAAATGAGACAGTTTCAAGATCTTGGTCATAAGGTAATTTTCTTAATAGGTGATTTCACTGGCAAAATTGGAGACCCAAGTGGCAAAAACAAAACAAGACCACCTCTAACTAATGATGAAATCAAAGCTAATGCTAAAACTTATGAAGACCAGGTTCTGAAAGTTCTTGATTCAGATAAGACTACGATTGATTTTAATTCTCGTTGGGGGGATAAGATGTCTGCTGCCGATATGATTAAGCTTGCCGCTCAATCAACAGTTGCACGCATGATTGAAAGAGATGATTTCTCAAAAAGATATAAAAATAACCAACCAATATCCATTCATGAATTTCTTTACCCCTTAATGCAAGGTTATGACTCAGTTGAATTGGAAGTTGATGTTGAACTTGGCGGTACAGATCAAAAATTTAATCTTCTAGTAGGTAGAGATTTACAAAAGAATGTAGGCCAATCACCGCAGACAATAATTACGCTACCTCTATTAGAGGGTTTAGATGGAGTAAAGAAAATGTCTAAGACAGAAGAAAATTATATAGGCATAACCGAAAAGGCTGATGATATTTTTGGCAAAACAATGTCCATTCCAGATGAAATAATGATGAAATGGTTTGATCTCTTAAGTTTAAGACCTTTAGAGGAAATAAAAAAAGTTGATGAGGATATAAAAGGAGGGGCCAACCCTCGTGATGCAAAGATTGATTTAGCTATGGAGCTAACAACTAGATTTACTTCTGAAAAAGAAGCAGAGAAAGCAAAAGATAATTTCTTTAAAAAATTCTCAAGCAATGAACTGCCTAGTGACATTGAAGAAAAAGAAATTAGCTATACTGATATGCCTGCATTACCAAATTTATTAAAAGATTTAGGTATGGTTGGTAGTACTTCTGAAGCAATAAGACTAATAGAACAGGGCGCAGTAAAAATAGATCAAGAAAAGGTGACTTCAAAGGATCAAGAAGTCAGCTTTGAAACAAAAAAATTAATACAGATAGGAAAGAAAAAGTTTCTTTACGTATCTTCAAAATAAAAAAGGAGTTTTGATATGACTGACGATAAAAAATTTGACCTTATTCTTTTTGGTGCTTCGGGTTTCACAGGAAAACTCGTAGCAGAATATTTAGTTGGTTCTTACAGTGACCTTAATTGGGCTATGGCAGGCAGAAATAAAGATAAATTAATGTCTATTAATGATGATTTAGGTGCTGATATTCCAATTGTCGTGCTTGATTCAAGTAAACCGGATGATATTGATAACGCTTTAAGTCAAACCAGATTGGTTTTAACTACAGTTGGTCCATATCAGCTCTATGGCAATGAAATTTTAGGAAAATGTGCACAAATGGGAGTTCATTATGTAGATCTTTCTGGAGAGCCTGGCTGGATGCATGCAATGCAAAAACATCTAGACGAAGCAAAGCAAAGTGGAGCAAGAATTGTGCATAGTTGTGGTTTTGATTCTGTGCCTTCAGACATGGGTGTTTACTATTTACAGAATTTAGCCAAAGAAAAATTTGGCAAACCTATTCAGCAAGTAAAATGTCGTGTTCGATCTATGAAAGGTGAGTTTTCTGGAGGTACTGCAGCTTCTTTTCGAGCTACCATGGGAGCATTAAGTGAGAATCCAGACTTATTTAATGTTTTAATCAATCCATTTGCACTATGCGAAGGTTTTAATGGACCGGAACAGCCAGTTGATAACAAAGTTTATTACGATGAAGTGCTAGAAGAGTGGGTAGCACCTTTTGTTATGGCAGCAATTAATACTAAGAATGTTCACCGATCAAATATGATGCTAGACCATCCTTATGGCGAAGATTTTATTTATGATGAAATGATGGTAGGTGGTTTTGGTGATGAAGGTAAAGCCATCGCTGAAGCTATTGCTTCTCATAATCCAATGGCAGGAGATAATGTGCCAAAACCAGGTGAAGGCCCATCAAAAGAAGTTAGAGATTCTGGTAGTTATGACATGCTATTTGCTGGTGTGGAAGATGGCTCAGTAAAAATAAAAGTATCAGTCAAAGGTGAGGGAGACCCTGGGTATGCCTCAACATCAAAAATGATAGCTGAAAGCGCTCTTTGTTTGCTATTTGATTGTCCTGATCTGCCTGGTGGCATATATACAACAGCACCAGCAATGGGAGATAAGTTAATAGAACGTCTAGAGAAAAATAGTGTGATGTTCTTTAAAGAAGAATCTTAGTAAGTAGTATTAATTTTTATTATTTACACTATATAATAGTCGGTTCTTTGGGTCTGTAGCTCAGTTGGTTAGAGCGCACCCCTGATAAGGGTGAGGTCGCCGGTTCAAATCCAGCCAGACCCACCATTTAGGATGGATATGAGAAGTTTTAGTTTAATTTTTTTTAGTCTACTAAGTCTTTTAGTCTTCTCACATGATAATTGGAAAGCCACAAAGTTATCCGAAGAAATTGCTCATGCTCCCTCGGTTTTGCCAGACAGAGTTGTACTTACATGGAACGATAATCCTGCTATAACTCAGTCAGTTACTTGGAGAACTAATACATCTGTAATTAATGGTTTTGCTCAATTTGCAGTTGCAAATGCAAATGGTAGGACGTTAAAACCAACGGAATTGAAAGCAATAACATCTCATTTCAAAAGTGATATCAATGAAGCACATTACCATAATGTTACTTTTACCAATCTTGAACCTAATACTTTATATGCATATCGAGTAGGCGATGGAGAAAACTGGACCGAATATTATCATTTTAAAACCGCAAGTCTAGAACCTGAACCATTTAGTTTTATTTACTTCGGTGATGCGCAAAATGAGGTAAAAACTCATTGGTCAAGGGTATTCAGGGAAGCATTTCGAGATGCTCCAAGGGCAGCATTTACTCTTCATGCTGGAGATCTTGTTGATGAACGTTATATGGATGCTGAATGGGGAGAATGGCATCAAGGCCCTGACTGGGTTAATGGCACAATACCTGTAATAGCTACTCCAGGAAATCATGAATACTTAAATGTTTCTGAGTACAAAAGAATATGGAAAAATAAGAGCGGGAAAGATATAAATATTGATGTTGAATCATATACACCAGATACATCAGGCTTGTTGAAGTTAGTTATTAAGGACTCTAATGATCAAAACGGTTCTTTATTAGTGCAACCAGACGGCAAAATTCACTCAATTGATTCAGGCATTGAACTAATAACTGGTTTTTCAGAAGAAGAATTAAAAGACAAGATGATTTTAGGTGGAAAGGCTCCATTATATGATCGTCTCCAAAACCCTAATGGAGGACCAACTTTAACCGCTCATTGGCGCACTCAATTTTCTTTTCCAGTTCAAGATGTGCCAAATGATAGCTTAAATGAGACTGTTTATTATATTGATTATCAAGGTGTAAGATTTATCTCATTAGATTCCAATATTAGTCAAGAAGAGCAAGTTCCATGGCTTGAAAAGGTATTGGAACAAAATCCTCATGATTGGACAGTTATAACTTTCCATCATCCTTTGTATTCACCAGCATCAAGTCGAGACAATCTAGAATTAAGACAAGTTTGGAAACCTCTTTTTGATAAATACAGAGTAGATTTAATTCTAAGTGGACATGATCACGCTTATTCAAGAACAGGTCTTGTTGATACAAATAGTCTCAAAAATATACCTACAGGTTATGAGCAGGCTTATGAACCTGAAATTGGCACTGTAAACGTTGTATCAGTTAGCGGTCCAAAACTATATGAAATAACAAAAGATAAATACGCCAAAACCTTTATTGAGAATAAGCAGCTGTACCAAATAATTGATATTGAAGGTAACGAACTTAGGTTTAGATCTTTCGATGCAACGGGTGAACTGCACGATGAATTTATACTTAAGAAAAACGCAGGAAAACCTAATCTTCTTATTGAAAATAATTAAGAATCCTTGAAAATACTTGTTTTAACTACATAATATGCAGATGAGATTTATATATTTATTAATACTTATTTCTATGAGTGCTTTTTCACAAATGTCAGATGATCCAAGGAGTTGGACCGTAGTCACAGACCAAGTTATGGGCGGAAAATCTGAGCTTGAAGCTAATTATGATGAAGGCACTTTCCAACTTAAAGGTTATGTCACCACTGAAAATAATGGTGGTTTCGTAAGACTAGCGCATAGACCTGATTCTATAGATAAGAATACTAAAGGCATAAAATTTATGGCTAAAGGTAATGATGAAACCTATGAGATACATGTAACTATGAAAGGCATTAAATTGCCACCATGGGCTTACCACAGTCAATCTTTTGATGTTGGTAGTGAATGGAAGGAGTACTACATTGAATTCAAAGATTTCAAGAAAAATGCATTTATGTCACCTTCTTTAAAACCAAAAAACATTAGAGATATTAGTATCGCTGGTTATGGTAGAGACTTTAATGTAGATTTGGCTATAAAGGATATAGCTTTATTCTAAAGGCTGTTATTATATGAGAACTGTGAAAGGTAAAAATTTATATCTAGCTTTATTAAGCTTATTTTTTATAAGTGTAATATCTTTAGATCCATTAAGTCATAAAGAAGACTTTCATGATGTTGAATTAGATTTCGAATGCACCTTTTGTTTAAATGAGACTGAAGCTACTGATCAATTACAGACAAATTACTCCTTAATTACTTTTACCTTTCAAGAAAGAACCCTTAAAGAATATATTCATATAAGAGAAGCTTTTTCTAGCTTTTCTGCAAGGGACCCACCTAAATCCTAAAGACGTCTATTTAAGTTAAGTTTTTTTTAAAGGAGGTATAAATGAAAAAACAATTATTAATTTTATTCTTATTCTTGGGCTTTATTAATGCTCAAGACGTAGAAGAGGTTGTAGTAACATCCTCTCTTACAGATCAAACCCAAATTGATAATCCAGTGCATGTTGTTAGTAAAGAAGATCTAGCAAATGATGCTTCAGTTAGTCTTGGAGAAGCATTGGATAATCTTTTAGGTGTTTCAAACGCTGATTTTGGATCTGCAATTGGGCAGCCAATTATCAGAGGTATGTCTGGATCAAGAGTTAAGGTATTGAGTAATGGCATGGTAGTTAGAGATGTTTCTACCTTAGGGCCTGATCATCCTAATAATATTGATCTAAGTAATGCTGAGCAAGTTGAGGTTGTTAGAGGACCTTCATCACTGCTTTACTCGAATGGTACTATCGGTGGAATAATTAATGTAGTTGACAATACAATTGCAAAAACTGATTTCACTGGAACATCAGGTAACTTTAGTCATGAGTTGCAAGAAGCAAATGACGGCGAAGTAACTACTTTCAATATGCAGACAAATCAATCTGGCCTAAATATTAGTTTTGGTTTATCAGAAGCAGTTTTCGACAGTTATGAAATTCCTGGTGGTTCTATTGTTCATGATGATGAACATGAAGAAGAAGGACATGAAGAAGGTGATATGACTGTTCTAGCAAATTCAGACTATGAAACTAATAATGCCAGATTTGGTGTTTCGACAACTGGGGATTGGGGCCATGTAGGTTTCTCTTTAGTTAGTAGAGAAGGTACAAATGGTATTCCTTATCATGGAGAAGGTCATGGTGGACATGATGAACACGGTGATGAAGATGGCGATGAAGATCATGATGAAGATCATGAAGATGAAGGACATGATGAGCATGAAGGCGAAAGAATTTTTGCTGACAATACATCTGATGTTTTCACTCTCGAAGGCTCATATAACCTTAATGGTGAGCTTGTGAAAGGCATCGATTTCTTTATGAGATCCTCTGATTACTCATTAACTGAGCAGCATGCTGAAGAAGAGCATCATGATGACGAACATCATGATGATGAGGAGCATGATGAAGATGAGCATGATGAAGAAGGTCATGAAGAAGGCCCAACTACTTTTGAAAATGAGGCAACAGAATTCGGAGTGGTTTTAGACATTTCTAATGATAATTTAAATCAGAAAGTTGCTTTTAATTTTGCTGAAGAAGATATGTCTATTATTGGTGAAGAAGCTTTTATGAATCCAGTAAACAGCGAAGAGTTCACAGTAGGGTATTACCTAAATACAAAACTCGGTGAATTTGACGTAGATTTTGGAGTTCGTTTAGACGACATTACTAGAAATGGTTCAGTTGCTGAAGAGCATCATGATGAAGATGAGGGAGAAGAACATGAAGAAGAAGTTGAATCTTATGACTTGAATTTCTCAACTCAAAGTTATGCAGTGCAGTTCTCACAAGATTGGACAGACAACCTTGCTGTAAGTGTTGCTCTGTCAAATGTTGAAAGAGCACCTGGAGCACAAGAACTATTTATGAATGGACCACATTTGGTTACTAATAGATTTGAAGTAGGAGATGTAAATCTAGGCACTGAAGTCTCAAATAATGTTGATTTTACAATGAATTATGAGAATGATGGTGCTTTTGCAAGTGCTAGTTTCTATGCAAATGCTGTCGATAATTACATTTATCTTATGGATGAATCAGAAGCAGATCATGAAGATCATGAAGATGAAGATCATGAAGAGCATCATGGAGATATGATAAGAGCTAATTATCTTCAGCAAGATGCAGAATTTAATGGTTATGAACTTCTTGTTGGTAGAACTATTGCACTTCCTAATGGAAGTCTAACAGTTTCTCTAGGACAAGATTCTGTAATTGGTAAATTCAATGCTGATAGTGCTGATGAGTCTTATGTTCCAAGACTCACACCAAAAAGAACGTTTATAGATGTTGACTATAGTTCTGCAGATTATTCCGCAGGCATCTCATTTAAAGACGTTAAACCGCAATATAAAACAGCTATGGAAGAATCTTCAACAGAAGGTTTTATGTTAGTTGATATGAAAGTTGCTAAGGAATTTGCGCTGTCACCAGACGTAGGAATGACAGTTTCATTTTTTGCTAAGAATCTTATGGATGAAAGAGCAAGAAATCACACTTCCTTCGTGAAGAATCAAGTTCCGCTTGCTGGTAGAAATATTGGCTTCAAATTTAATATAACTTTTTAATATTATTTCCTGATTTAACTAGGGCTTCGGCCCTAGTTATTAGGTTATAATTAACCCAAATGCATGTAAGGGTTTTTTTACTTTTATTTTTCTCTATATTTGTCGTAACTCAAGAAGTAGAAGAGGTAATAACGACAGGATCTTTAATAAAAGATATAGAAGTAGATTCTTCCCCTGTTGAACTTATCACAAAAAACGATTTTGATAATCTTAATATCAATAGCGTTGCAGAAATTAGCAAATACTTAACCAGTTCATCAGGCTCTCATTTTCAAACGAATGCATTAGATGGTGTAGACCAGGGCATGTCAAATATAACTCTTAGAGGCCTTGATCATGCTTCTACGCTAGTTTTAATTAATTCTAAAAGACACACTTTTTCTGGAACCACATCACAAGAAGGTGAAGGTTACATTGATACCAATATTATTCCTGTTATAGCTTTTGAAAAAGTTGAAATCTTAAAAGAAGGAGCAACATCTTTGTATGGCTCTGATGCGGTAGCTGGAGTAATTAACTTTTTTACTTATAAAGACTTTGAGGGTTTTAAATTAAAGTTTGGTGAGCAAGGCACTACTAACTATGATAGCAAAGAGACGAATGTAGGATTCTTATATGGCGCAAAAAATTGGAACACTAATTTAGTAATAGCTTATGATCAGCTTGAGAAAAAACCACTTTCTGCAAATGAGATACCTAGAATTGCTGAGTTAGGCTTAAGTCTTTTAGGTAACAGTTTTATTGTTTCAGCGGACGATGAAATTGATGAAGGTTTATATGCTGGAACTTACATAGAAGGTCAAATAGTACCAGATCCCAATTGTGCAGAAAATGGTGGTAGATTGTCTGGTGGATTTTGTAGATTTTTGTATGGAACAAGATTCAACATTGTTAATGATGAAGATCATCAAAAATTCTATTTTAGTTTATCTAATAAGTATCATGAACTTACAGCTATATCATCCAATATTAAGGTAAATGATAATCCTCAATCACCTTCCTATCCGGCCCTTTCCTTTCTAACTAGATCAATACAGCCAGGGGAGGCAGGTAGTCCATTTAATGTACCAGTTAGATGGTATGGACGTCCTTTAGGAGGATTATTTCCTTCTCCATTGTCTCCAAAAGATATTACTCAACATCATATAAATTACACATATACAAACATTATTGATGATTATGATATTGAATTTTCTATAACTAATAGTGAGCATGAGAATGTACACAATAGGCCAGATTTTGTTAACTCAAGATTCTTGGATGCTATTCAAGGTAATGGCGGACCAAATGGCAACTTATTTTGGAATGTTTTTAATCCAAGAGAGAATAGCAGAGAGTTAACAAACTATTTGCAAGGTGCAGAAAAATCAAACAAGAAGGGCGGATTAACAACCTTAGATTTTCTTGCCAGTTCTAAATATTCTGAGATATCTTTCGTAGTTGGTGCTCAAATAAGCAATGAACAACTAAATGTCGTATTTAATGAGCTTGCACAGGTTGAATACGATAATGATGGAAAACTAACAAAAACTGCAGACCTATTCTTTCTTGGTGGCGGTCGGAACATATCTAAAAGCAGAGATAAATTTGCATTATTTATTGAAGCAGAAAGAGAATTTTTTGATGTGTTAGATTTAAGGTTAGCAATGCGATATGAGGACTATAGTAATGATTCTTCATTTGACCCCAAGCTTTCACTAAAGTATCAACCTAATGAAAAAATTTCTCTAAGAGCTTCACGAGGAACTTCGTTTAGCATGCCATCTATGGCGCAGATGTTCCCAAGTGACGTAAATCTAGGAAGCGTTTCAGATGGCGATAATGGTGGAGTATATGTAAGACAAGCTAAATTAGGTAACCCAGACCTCAAGCCAGGCATATCTACTAATAGTAATTTTGGTTTTATTTTTAATGATGATATTCAAAAATTTACTCTAGATTATTGGAAGATTGATTTTGAGGATCGAATAGTTCTGCAAAGTCCACAAGCACTATTGGATCAGGATCCAAATGGTTCAAGTATTACGCGAAATGATATTGGAGATCTAATTGGAATAACCACAACCTATTTTAATGAAGAATCTACAATGGTTAGCGGTATAGATTTTGAATATAAAAGATTCTTTGATTTAAAGAACTATGGAGAATTAGATTTCACAATAAGAGGGACCAATTTAATTGAGTTTTTAACTCCAGACCGTAACGACATTACTTGCTTAGCTTTGGATTGCTTACAATTAATTGATCGTGTAGGTAAATTTAATTTTGACGCTCATACTCATGCCTTGCCAGAAAATCGCATTAATACTTTCATAAATTGGAAATTTAATAATTATATTTTCGGCATAAATACTAGATATATCGATGGTTATAAGAATAACAAACCCATTCCACAGGCATCTATTGATAGAGGTTATAGTAATGAAATTGACTCATCACTTTTATTTGATTTGTCTGTAGATTTGCCTTTATCAGATTTATTTAGGATCAACACAATCGATGGCGATTATGAATTAAAAACTAACTTTGCAATAATTAATTTATTTGATGAAGATGCTCCAAGATTATATGATGCACCTGACTTTAGTTTTGATACTAGAGTACATGACCCAAGAGGCAGAATGTTAAGTATTCAATTTGAAATAGCTAGAAAATGAAGAATTTTTTTAAATGTTTTTTTCTCTTCTTTAGTACTTTGATTTCCGCTGAAATTAAAGAACATCAAGGTATACTTGCTACCCTTTATGTACAAGATTCTGCTGAATATTATGCTAACTCGATCAACGTATATAGATCTGCAATTGATAAGCTTCCCTCAGTTCTATCTGATAACAAAATTTCAGCTGCAATCGAGCAAACTGAAGGTTTTCAAGATAAACCTCCTGCCGTAATTTTAGATGTAGACCAAACTGTCCTTGATAACATTGCCTACCAAGCAAGGCTAATTAAAACTAGAACTTACTATCCAGAGGGATGGGATGCATGGTGTATGGAAGAACAAGCAGACTATATACCTGGTGTGAAAGATTTCTTAGATTATGCAACTGAATTAGGAGTTGCAATATTCTTTGTTACGAACAGAACAGCAAACGTAGAAGAAGCTACAAAAAACAATCTTGAAAAACTAGGCTTTATTTTTAAAGAGGATAGAGATCAACTTTTAATGAAGGGAGAAAAAGGTTGGGGATCAAATAAAAATTCAAGAAGAGCTTTAATTGCTGAAGACTACAGGATAGTAATGATGTTTGGGGATAATCTTGGAGATTTTGTTGATGGCAGTGATAACAAAAATTCTTCAGACCATAGAATGACAGTTACTAAAAAATATAAAGAAATGTGGGGCCAATATTGGTTTATGCTACCGAACCCTAATTATGGTGACTGGGAAAATTCTGTAATCAATTTTAAATATAGCATTCCAAAAGACGAACAGCTTCAGATTAAAATAGATGCTTTAGATACAAAATGAAGTCATCATTAAAATATTTCGATAGAAATACTATATTCTCAGGGCTATTCTTTTTCTTTGTACTCTTTTCACTATTCATAATGCGACCATTTAGAGGCGCAATTACAGCACAAATTGGAACAGCAGACTTAACTTATTTTTTATTTATTGTTGTTTTAGTTATGTTATTCGCCAATCAGATTTATTCTGTTTTGGTCTCGAGAATTAAAGAATCACGACTAGTAGCCTATGTCTATGGTTTTTTCATAGTTAACCTGCTCATATATGCTGGCCTGAATTATTATTTGCCAGAAAGCTATGTTTTAGGAGCTAGTTTTTATGTTTGGTATAACATATTTAATTTCTTCATAGTTTCAGTCTTTTGGGCACGAACAGTTAATTCTTTTAACTATAAAGAAGGTAAAAAATATTTTGGAATAATAAGTGCATTTGGTTCATTGGGGGCCTGGGTTGCTACACAGACTGTTTTATTGTTTTTATCGGATAAATTCTTCCTTGCCATGATTTTAGGATGTCTAAGCCTTATGTTAGCTATTTATTTTTCTACAAAAACATCATTATCTAGTAGAAGTTTAATCCAAGAAAGAAAAGATTCTTTCTTCCGAGATTTAACAGAACAATTTAGACAAATTAAATCAAATCCTTTAGTCAGACAATTGTTGTCTTATGTTTTTATCTGGACTTGTTTATCTACAGCTCTTTACTTTTTTAGTATAGAAATAGTGAGTAGCGTGAGTTCAGACCGAGTAGTACAAACACAACTTTTTGCTCAAGCTGATGCTATAGCTATTCCATTGACTCTTTTTACTCAGATATTCTTAACTAGATTCTTGTTGCAGAGTAAATTTTTTGGAATTAGTTTCGTGCTTATCTTCTATGGAGCAATATACGGAATAGGCTTTATTTTAATGTTTGGATATTTTTCTGGATTATTCTTAGCTAGTTCAGGCGCTTTACTATTTCTAATTATTCAAGCTTTAGTTCGACCTTACGAGTATGCAATCAACAAACCTGCTAGAGAGGCTGTTTATACTACACTAAAGAAATCTGAAAAATATAAGTCAACAGTGTTTATTGATACTTTTATGAACAGATTCGGGGATGCATCAGGAGGTTTGTTATTTAACTCTTTATTATTCATAGGACTTTCTATATCCATTGCTCCACTAGCTATAATCCCGCTTGCAATTTACTTATCGACAGTTGGTAATGGAATTGCTCAAGGTATCAATAAAGCAAAATCTTTCACAATTTTTACAAAAAAATCTTGAATATTTTTTTTTAGTACATAAAATATCTTCTTTTAGAAATATGCTTACAAAACAAAAAATAATAAAAGCTCCTAAAAAGAATTACATGAATAAGGAGCAACTGGAATTCTTCCAAAGTCATCTTGTAGATCTTAAGAAAGAAACTTTAACTCGTATTGGAGATGCTAAAGAAAGATTAAGCAACCCTCCATCATTGAGCGATGAAGTAGATAGAGCTCAACATGAAATTGACTCAATGTTATTTTTAAAAATAGTTGAAAGAGAATCAAAGTTACTTCCAAAGATTGATAAAGCTATTTTGAGAATTAAAGCAGGTGACTATGGTTATTGCGTTGAGACTGGAGAGCCAATCGGTATAGAAAGGTTAATATCAAGACCTACAGCTGAGTTCTGCGCAGAAGTTAAAACTGTAAACGAAGAAAAAGAAAAGCATTTCATCGATTAATTTCATAAAGTCGAACAAAAACACTATTTTGCTTATAATCATTTGAATATATGAGTTTATTTAATAAAGCAGTTGGCTCAATTTCAGAAACCAGGATGGGGGTCTTGTCTGAATGGTCATTAAGATTAGCGTTAGCATTCTTATTTTTTAACCATGGACTACCAAAAATAGAAGCACTTATTTCAGCTCCAGGTGAACCCTTCTCTTACATATTGCCAATGACTTTTTTTGGTGATTTTGCATTAATTTCTAGTTATTTGGTCACTATTTCAGAGCTAGTTTTGATCCCTTTATTTATCATTATTGGTGGATTTAGTTTAATCGGATCAAATGCTAAAGCAATTTCTACTTTAGGTGGATTAATTGGTGTTTGCACTATGCTAATAATAATTTTCTTTTTCCATTTTGGTGTAAAGGAAGAGGGCATATTAGAGGTAAAATATCAATTATCACTTTTAGCTATGTCACTCTACTTTTTGTTTAAGTAGTTGTAATTTGCATCATACATATTTATTATTTGTTTTCTTGTGGGGCTATAGCTCAGCTGGGAGAGC
>CAJWAI010000007.1 GCA_913020145.1 uncultured Gammaproteobacteria bacterium
TATTTTCCAAAAAGAAGCAAAAAAGGCTTTTTTGATTGAATTAAAGGAAATGGAGACTTTTGCAAGGTCTAAACACTTTGATGTAGAAGAACTTTGCAGAAAGATAAAAAATTGCAAGGGAAAAATTTTTTTAACTGGTGTGGGTAAATCTGGACACATAGCGAATAAAATATCAGCTACTCTTTCAAGCACAGGTACACCATCTTTTTTTATACATCCTGCAGAAGCATTACATGGGGATCTGGGTATGATAGAGAAAAAAGATGCCATATTAGCAATATCAAAATCTGGTGAAAGTAAGGAAATCTGTGATCTTATACCAGCGATTAAATTAAAGAAAATTCCGCTATATTCAATTACAGAAAATCAAGGATCTACTATTGCTTCTTCTTCTGAGACTCATATATTAGTCAGAGTAGCTAGAGAGGCATGCCCAAATGACCTTGCTCCTACATCAAGCACAACAGTTACATTGGCGCTGGGAGATGCGATAGCAATTTCTTTACTAAAAGCTAGAGGCTTCACATCTGAAGATTTTGCTAAATCTCACCCTGGAGGCAAATTAGGTAAGAAACTTACATTAAGAGTGAAGGATATAATGATACCAGTATCAAAAGCAGCAATAGTGAAAGAAAATAGTTCATTAAAAGATCTAATTTTTGAGGTTTCATCAAAAAAACAAGGTTTAGCTTTAGTAAAAAAATTAAATAAGATTACAGGTGTTTTTTCAGATGGCGATTTACGAAGACAGCTACAAAAAAATGCAGATATTCATAAAACTAAAGTTGAATCAGTAATGAAAAGGAAATTTAAAACCATAAAAGATAATGAGCTTATATTAGAAGCCGCTAAAAGAATGAAGAAATACAAGGTATACAACTTACTTGTTGAAGAAAAAAGTAAGATTGTTGGAATATTAACAATGCATGAAATTCTCGAAGCAAATGTTTTATAAATTAGTACTATTATTTTTATCGTTTAATCTTTATGCACAAGAGTATGAAATTAATTCTGATAAAGTTGAGATTAATACTGAGCTAAATACCATCATTTATAGCAATAATGTTACATTTAACTCAAATAACATAAGCTTTAAAGCTGACACTCTAAACATTGATCAATCTAATCAAGCGTTTACAGCACTTGGAGACCCTATAGAAATAAAATTTTTTGATGGAATTGAATTTATAGAAGGCGAGGCTAAATTAATTGAAATTATTTCTGATAGTTTAATCTTAAAGGACGAAGTTAGTATTATTAAATCTGGCAATCTGATTACATCAGATAAAATAATAATTACACTTGGCAGTAATGATCAAAGCTAAATCACTTAAACGTGTAGTTGATTCTAAAGTCTTATTTAATAATATTGATCTTGAACTTCCAAGTAATCAAATTACAGGTTTATTAGGTGCAAATGGTGCAGGTAAAACGAGTCTATTTAGAGCAATAGCAGGACTTTCTAGTATAGATTCTGGAGAGCTTACTTTTTTTGATAAAGATCTCATAGATATGACTCTAGAAGAAAGGGCTGCCGCAGGTCTTAGCTATGTTCCACAAGAAAACTCACTTTTTGAAGAATTAACACTATTAGAAAATTTAAATGCGGTGATAGAGTTAAAATTTGGATATACAACAGATAAAAAAATTAAAGAAATTGAATCTCTTGTTAAGAAGATGAATTTATTCGAGAAAAGAGATATCAAGGCTAAAAATCTTTCTGGAGGTGAAAAGAGAAAAACTGAAATATTGAGAGCTATATTACTTGAATCAAAATTTATACTATTAGATGAGCCTTTTGCAGGGGTTGACCCAATATCTGTTGAGGAAATCAACAAAATTCTTAAAGATTTAAAAAAACGTGTCGGGATATTTATTAGTGATCATAATTTTAGAGATGTGATTAATGTTTGTGACTTAATTATCCTCTTAAATCAAGGTGAAGTTCTGATGCAAGGAACTCCAGATGAAGTTAAAAACAACTCTATTGCTAAGAAATTCTATTTTGGCGAGCTGAATTAAAGGAATAATCCTGTAAAATAGCCAAATGGCTAGGAAAAATTTAGATGCAAAGTTTGAAGTAATTCAAGATACTTTAACTAATCCAGAATATAAATCTAAACTAGGGCGCATCTTAAATGAAATGACACCTAGTGAGCTAGCCTATGTCATTGAATCTTCTCCTCCCCAAGAAAGAAAAATAATCTGGGATCTTATACAGCTCGATACTGAAGGAGAAGTACTGGGTGAGCTAGATGAAAATCTTCGAGATGATCTGCTTGAGGGAATGGATCCTAGAGAAATATCAAAAGCAATTAGTGACTTAGAAGTTGATGATCTTGCAGATATTCTACAAAGCTTACCAGATAAAATAACTAATGAGGTTTTAAGCCTCATGAATTCAAGAGATAGAGGTCGAGTTGAAAATATCCTTGATTTTCCAGAAGAATCTGCAGGTGGGCTTATGAATACAGATGTTATAACAGTAAGACCTGAAAATTCTATCGAACTTGTAATGAGATATTTGAGATTCTTAAAAAAATTACCCCAAAATACCGATGATATTTATGTTCTGAGCAGGAAAGATGAATATCTTGGCATACTACCTATAACAAAAATTATTACATCTGATCCAGGTTTAACGGTTAGAGAAGTGATGGATACAGAGTTTCAACCTATTAAATCCGATACTAATCAAATTGATGTTTATAACGAATTTAAAACCAGAGATCTTTTTTCTGCTCCAGTAGTAAATGAAACAAATCTATTGGTAGGAAGAATTACCGTAGACGATATTATTGAGATTGCAGCTGATGAGGTGGAGCAAGATTTTATAGGTTTTGCACAGATTGAAGAAGATGTTTTTGCATCACCGAAAAAATCTATTCAAAATAGACTTGTTTGGCTATCAGTAAATCTATTAACTGCAATTATTGCATCAGCATCAATAAGTTTATTTTCAGATGTTTTTGAAAAAGTTGTTTATGCCGCTGTTTTAATGCCTATTGTAGCTAGCATGGGAGGTATTGCAGCAACTCAAACTCTTGGTATTTATATTCGTGCAGAGGCCATGCGACAGCTAAATAGAAAAAATCTTAGATATCTTTTCAGAAGAGAATTCATAGTTGCATTAGCAAATTGTATAGTCTTTTCAGTAGCAATATATCTAATAACGAGCTTCTGGTTTAATGATTACTCCTTATCCCTAGCTATATCAATTGCTATGATCTTTAACCTTTTAGCAGCTGCAATTTTTGGTTTTGTTTTGCCTCTATCTCTAAGAAAATTTGGTTATGACCCAGCAATTGCAGGAGGAGTAGTTATCACAACAGTAACTGACATAATTGGTTTTGTTAGCTTCTTAGGAATAATAAGCTTTCTAGTGCTTTAATTAAAAATTCTTTAGCCATTTTTTTCTTTGTGTAATGAAGATAATTGTCCAAACGAATATATTTAAAAACGGATTAAGAATAATTCTTATCTCAGCATTTGAAGAATAATTGTTAAAAAATTCTAATAGCATATTTAGAATTAAACTTATTACAAAAATCATAATGACTTGTTCTAGAAATGATCTTTGTATCCACTTAAAGTCACTAAAATTAAGATATATTCCTATCAAACCAAATGTCACAGTGTAAGGTACAGCATAAGTGCTAAAGAATAAATCAATTAAGAAACCTTTAAATATGAAGAAATAAACATTGGGTATTCTGTTTAAGAAAGTTGTGAAAAGTAATGTCTGCATCAGAAATATATCTGGAAGCCATGCCCATACTTCCAATGTTAAAAAAATATAGTTTGCAATTATTAAAAGGAATACAATTGAAATTCTAGTTAACTCATTCATGTAAAATTGCTCTCTTATTTATTGATTTGAATGGATCAAAAAATAATTCAATCTCGAGTTTTTGACGAAACAAATTATTTTCGATATCCTCTATGCCTTTTAATCTTCCAACAATTAAACCTGCTGGGTAAATACCATCAAAACCAGTTGTAAAAAAAGTATCACCAATCTCATATTCAACTACTTTTGATTCATTTAAGCAGCTTATAGTTAATGGTTTACCCTCTCCTTTTGCAATACAAAAGAATTCTTTTGTTGTTTTGATAGATACATATTCTTCAGGATCGCTAAGTAATCTAACTTCAATCTCATTGTTAGATAATATTCTGGTTTTTCCAATAACAAAATCTCCCTGAGATACAGCAAATACTCCATCATTAACTTGTTCAGGATTAGATATATATATTCTATGTTTTTTGCAGCAGTTAAAATTCATTTGGTCAAATGAAGATATGTAAACACCAGATTCATTTTTTTCATTGCTATTATATGGGGTGTAAGGTCTTAAGTTTTCTAAAGATTTAATTTGTAAATCTTTCTCATATATTGAATCTTGTAATCCTAGAATCTCCTTTTTCAATTTTGCTATTTCTCTGTTTTCTAATTCCTGAAAGCGATCTAGAGTTTGAATAAAAAATCTTTCTGGGGTCTCTAATATTTGTGAAAGAGCCCTTTGAGCTTTGTCATTGAGGTTTATTGCCTGGGATGTATAAAGCAATATAGAAAATAATGCGAAACTAAAGATTAGAATTCTAATTTTACTTTTGGTAGAGATCCTTTCTGCTGACATTACTCTTCAGCAAACAAATCAAAATCTTTATCCATTAACCCTAGAGCTATACCTCCTCCTCGCGCAACAGAAGTTAAAGGATCTTCGGAAACTCTAGTTGGTATACCTGTTGATTGCTCTATTAAAGTATCCAAACAATGCAACAATGCTCCTCCTCCAGTAAGAACAATGCCATCTTGAGATATATCCGCAGCAAGTTCAGGAGGTGATAGTTCTAGTGCTGATCTTATCGAACGTACAATAGCGGCTGTCTGGTTTTCTAAAGCTCCGAAACCATCTTCCTTTTTAAATACTACAAGCTCTGGAATTCCTTCTGCAAGATTTCTACCTCTAAATTCATATGAATCAAATTCTTTTTTACAGTTTAAAGTTGCACAACCGACTTGCAATTTAATTAACTCTGCTGTTGATTCTCCTATTACAACTCCAAATTTTCTTCTTACATAAGTTTGAATTGCTTCATCAAATTTATCTCCTCCCACTTTAAGAGATTCAGAATAAACAATTCCATTAAGAGATAGGATTGCTACTTCAGACGTTCCTCCACCAACATCAACTACCATGCTTCCTCTAGCTTTATCTATTTCTACACCTGCTCCAAGAGCTGCTGCTATTGGCTCTTCTATAAGCTTTACTACACTAGCACCGGCAGACAAAGCTGACTCTCTTATTGCACGTTTTTCAACTTGAGTTGCTTTTGATGGAACGCAAATTAATACACGTGGGCTTGGAGACAAAATTGAATTATTTGATACTTTTTTTATGAAATGCTGAAGCATTTTTTCGGTAACATTAAAATCAGCTATTACTCCATCCCTAAGTGGTCTTATAGCCTCCATTTTGCCAGGCGTTCTACCTAACATTTTCTTAGCATCATGACCTACTGCTACAACAGTCTTTTGGCCATTTTTTTCTTGTATTGCAACTACAGATGGTTCATCAAGGACGATGCCATGTTCTTTTGTATAGATCAAAGTGTTTGCTGTTCCCAAATCGATAGATATATCATTTGAGAAAAGACCACGTAAAAATTTAAACATTCTTAATATATCTTTATAATATTTAGAATCTTATAGAATAAGGCTTTTGATGGACAAAATCGAGTTAAAAAATCTATTATTTCTTGCAAAAATAGGCATTGCAGATAAAGAACACCCAAAAATCATAGAAAAATTAACAAATACCTTTGATCTAATTGATGAAATGAATGAGTTAGATCTTGATAAAGTGCAGCCACTTAATAATCCATTAGAGCTTAATAATGTCTCTAGAAAAGATTCTGATAATGATAGAAATGCAAAGAAAGATTTTCTAGAAAATTCGCCTGAATCAGATGAAGATTACTTCATAGTACCAAAAATTATAGAATGAACTTCAAAACACAAAGAGAAAAATTCAGATCGAAAAGTATTTCTGCTAAAGAAGCTGTACAGGAAACAATAAAAAGGGCCAAGACAGATAAATTAAATATTTTTATAAATTGTTTTGAAAGCGAAGCTTTATCCAAGGCTGAACATATTGACAATAATTTTGCTAAATTTAAAGATCAACCTCTATCAGGAGTGCCAATAGCTCATAAAGATATATTTTGTACAAAAGATCTAATAACTACATGTGGATCTAGAATGCTAAAAGACTTCAAGCCACCTTATGATTCAACTGTGATAGATAACTGCAATAATGCTGGCTCAATAATGATAGCTAAAACAAATATGGATGAGTTTGCTATGGGTTCATCAAATGAAACAAGTTTTTTTGGTCCTGTCTCTAATCCATGGAGTGAAAATTTAGTCCCAGGTGGCAGCTCAGGAGGTTCAGCTGCATGTGTTGCTGCAGATATTACTTGCATCTCAACAGGAACAGATACAGGGGGCTCAATAAGACAGCCAGCTGCATTATGTGGAATAACTGGAATGAAGCCAACATATGGATTGGTATCTAGATGGGGGATGATTGCTTTTTGTTCAAGCATGGACCAAGCTGGACCATTTTCAAAAGATGCATTTGGTTGTGCTGCATTGCTTGATGCAATGGCTTCTTATGACTTGAAAGATTCAACATGCAGCAAAAGAAAAAAAATATGCTATGAGAAATCTCTGAATGATAATTTAGGTAATTTAAAAATTGGAGTAATAAAAAATATTGAAGATCTAGGAATTCATAAAAATATACTAAATTCTTATGAGACTTCAAAAACCGTTCTTCAAGGTCTTGGACATGAGTTAAAAGAAATAGACTTTTCTGAATTATCTTCAGGCATATGTTCTTACTATGTTATTGCTCCTGCTGAGTGTTCATCGAACCTATCAAGATTTGATGGGGTCAAATTTGGTCATAGATCTGCAAAACAGAAAGACATTTCTGAACTTTATATGCAAACTAGATCTGAAGGTTTTGGTGATGAGGTAAAGAAAAGGATCTTAATTGGGACACATGTACTATCAGCAGGTTTTTATGATGCTTATTATTTAAAAGCTCAAAAAGTTAGAAGAAACATAAAAAATAAATTTGAAGAAATATTTAAAGATGTTGATCTTATTTTTATGCCAACAACTTTAGATCAAGCTTTTGAAAAAAATAGAGAATCTTCTGACCCAAATAGAATGTACAAAGAAGACCTGCTTACAATTCCAGCAAATCTAGCTGGCTTGCCTGCAATTTCATTCCCTAATGGTCTAAAAAATAATCTTCCTACAGGTGGTCAATTAGTGGGTAATTATTTTAGTGAAAGTCTTTTATTAAATATAACTAATAAGATTCAGGAGGTAACCGATTGGCACAAAATGACACCTTAGTAAAAGGATGGCAACCCGTTATTGGTCTTGAAGTCCATGTTCAGCTATTAACTAATACAAAGTTATTTTCTCCAGCAAGAAATAATTTTGGAGAAGATGCTAACACATTAGTAGATTTGATAGATATGGGTTTACCTGGTGTTCTGCCAGTTATGAATGAGGAAGCCATGAGGCAAGGCATCAAATTTGGCTTAGCTACTTCAGCAAAAATTGCTAAAACAATGATTTTTGATAGAAAGAACTATTTCTATCCTGATTTGCCAAAAGGGTACCAAATTACTCAATTACATTTCCCTATTGTAAGAGATGGGATTGTAGATGTTGATGGCAAGAAAATAAGAATTCATCAAGCTCATTTAGAAGAAGATGCTGGAAAATCTATGCATGATCAATATGATTCAAAATCTACAATTGATTTAAATAGATCAGGGGTACCATTACTAGAAATTGTTTCTGAACCAGATATTAGATCTGCCGCTGAAGCAGTGAATTACCTCAAAAAAATTCATCAGATAATTACTTACTTAGATATCTCTGATGGAAATATGTCTCAAGGATCAATGAGATGCGATGCGAATGTTTCAATAATGCGGCCTGATTCTAAAGAATTTGGGACTAGAGCTGAAATTAAAAATATTAACTCTTTTAAATTTGTTGAGAAAGCAATAAATTTTGAAGTTAAAAGACAAATTAAATGTCTTGAAGGTGGAGAAACAGTTGAGCAGGAGACTAGGCTATATGATTCTACAAAAGATGAGACAAGATCAATGAGAACAAAGGAATTTGCGAATGATTATAGATATTTTCCATGCCCTGATTTAGTTCCTATAAATATATCTTCGGAGTTAATTAAAGATATCAGTAATAATATGGATGAATTGCCAGAGGAAAAAGAACAACGATTCAGAAAAGTTTATAAGTTAGATGATTATGAAGCTAAGGTGATATGTGCAGAGAGGCAAACAGCTAATTTCTTTGAAGAAGTTTCTAAAAATTGTGACCCTAAACTATCTGCTAAATGGATAATAGGAGAGGTTAATGCATTATTAAATAAAAATAATATATCTTTGGGTAATTCAAAAATAACACCAGATAATTTTTCTAGTTTAATGGCAAAAATTAATGATGGGACTATCTCAGGAAAAATTGCAAAAGAAGTTTTAGAAGAAATCTGGAGTACAGGTAAAAATGCAGAAAAAATCATAAAATCTAAAGGCTTAGAGCAAATATCAGATGAAGCTGAACTTGAATCAATAACTCAATCAGTCCTTGATAATAATTCTAGACAAGTCGAAGCTTATAAATCTGGAAAGGATAAACTTTTTGGGTTTTTTGTTGGTCAGGTCATGAAAGAAACTCAAGGTAAGGCAAATCCTAAATCAATTAATGAAATCTTGAAAAGATTACTTAGCGGCTAATCGATAAGTAGTAAGTCATCTGCTACTATTACTTCACCATCATAAAATAGTTCTACTTCTTTTTTAATTTCATCAGGCTGTGAGCCCCAAAAAAGAATATGAGATAGGACAAGTTTTTTAGGTCTAATTTTAGATGCTATTATCCCTAGTTCTTCTGGACTTGTATGATGGGCTGCGTGATATATTTGCCAATCAGGAGTCTTTTTTTCAAAGCCTGCTTGCGAATATACCTCATGTATAAGAATATCTGCACCTTTAGCTTTCAATAAAAGGTTTTCTGACGGGGCAGTATCTCCTGAAAAAACTATTTTTTTATGCGGTGTTTGAAAAACAAAGCCATAAGACTCGTCAAGATCACCATGACTATTTTTAAATGCTTCAACCTTTACAAAATTATCTTCATATACATAACCATCAAAAATTTGATTAAACTCATATTTATAGCCGGTACTATTTTGCGGTTGGGTGCCATTGATTCTGTAGCTAATGTCAAATTCAAAAGCTTCTATTAGGTTTCTTGCCATATTGTCTAATGATTTTGGGCCATGAAGGACTAATTTATGTTCTCGGCCCATTATCCAAGGTGTAATAATTAAGTCTGATAGTCCTAAATTATGGTCAGAATGCATATGTGTAAGGAATGCATGTTTCAAATCTTCTGTATCAATTTCTAAATCACCTCCCCAGGCCTTTGTAAGAGCAGCTAACCGTCTTACTACTCCTGAACCAAAATCTATTAAATAAGGTTCATCTTCTACAAGAATAAGATATGAGGAACCTGCTCTTTCAGGATTAGGATTAGGCGTGCCAGTCCCTAAAATATAGAGCTTTGTGCTTGCAGTTAAATCAAGCATAAAGAAGAAAAAGAATAAAAACCTAATCATTAATTTTATAAATTGCTATCCTGTCAGACTTATATGAGCCTAAAAACAATTCATTATTATGAGGATATACCACTGATAAGCCACCAAAAGCAACATCACCAAAATTTAATTCTTCAATAACATTTAGTTCTGCATCAGCTCTAATGACTGAAAATGGTGTTGCACATTGAATTTGATCTGGCTCCATACAAGTCAATCCTCCAAAATTTGTATCTTGTACAGCTATCCAAAGCTCTTTATCTTTGGCAATTATATTGTCAGAACCACCATCAAGATATGATCTAAATTTAAAATCTTTTCTTTTGCCGCCATTATTTATAGCGCTAATAGACCCATTCATTCTGAAGCTAACATAAACAGTATCATCAATCATTTCTATTCCATTTGGCCATGCTCCATCTGAATTAGTCAGAATTGAATAGCCTAATGCTTTATTCCACTCATAGACATAGCCAGTGTCCCAACGGAAAATATTAAAAATAAAAAGTTTTGAAAATCCCCAATCTTTATCATATTGATGAGTGGCATAGAATGAACCATTTTCATCTGATATAACAACATCATTAAAATAAGTTGAATCTTTAGGCCCATTTACACAACCCACCCAAAATAACTCTCTTTCATTAGAGTCAGAGAAAACAACCTGATCACTGAAAAACAAAAAAAACTCAATTCTATCTACTAATTCATGATTCACTACAGCTAATAAATGTGCTTCTTTAAGAAAAGGGCTGAAGCTTTGATCTTTTGCAGATATATTTCGATAAATGTCTATTCCATGTGGGTAAAGGCTATCATATGGCTCGCAACCCTCTTCTCCAATTCCAAGATTATTCTCTAGTTCAAATCTAATCTGGTAGTCTTCGACCTCCCTTGTTTCTAAATCCAGCCTTGAGAGGGTTCCAGATTTAATTTCTCCATAATTTAATTCTGCTAAACCAGAAAATTGAGAGACAATTACTGCATTTTCGCCAGGAATTTCTGCAAAATCTTCAGGATTTTGTAACCCACATAAAAGTTCAAGAGTGCCATTTGATTTACACTCATCTTTATTTTTATATTCAGGATTTAGTATTGGGTCTAGTAAAAGCAGTCCAAAAACAATTATCAGAACTGCTGATACTAAAATTATTAGGAGCTTCTTAAACAAAAACCATTGCCAGGTTCTCTGCCACAAATCCAGGCTTATCGGAACCTTCTACTTCTAATTCAATTTTTGTCTTCATTAACCAGCGTCCATTACCTTTATCGGTAACCTCCATAAGAGTGCTGTTATACCTACAATTAGAATCTACTGGTACTGGGTTAATGAAACGAATTTTATCGTATCCATAATTCATTGCCATTTTTGTGCCTTCGATTGCAATTGCTGTTTCATAACCTTTACCGACAGACAAGGACAACATTAATGCTCCATGAGCGATTGTGCTACCAAATATTGGTGCTGCCTTTTCTGGATCTACATGAATAAATTGTGGATCTTCAGTTACATCTGCAAAAGCATTGATTCTATCTTGATCAACTTTAAACCAAGATGTGCTATTTACTTTTCCGATTAATGTATGTAATTCTTCTACTTTAATTGCTTCCATTTTTCCTCCTATTTCATTAAATGGTCTTTATATTGCTCTCTGAGTTCAATCTTAAGTACTTTTCCGGTTGCTCCTATAGGTAACTCCTCTACAAAAACAATGTCATCTGGTTTCCACCATTTCGCAATTTTATCCTCCAAGAATGAATAAATTGACTCTTTATCTTTCTTGTCATTTGCAGGAACGACTAGAAGTAATGGTCTTTCATCCCATTTTGGATGTGCCACTCCAATTACACTTGCCTGCATAATATCAGGATGGCTCTGTGCGGCATTTTCTAAATCAACTGAGCTAATCCACTCACCTCCTGATTTAATTACATCTTTCGCTCTATCTACTATTGTCATATAACCTTCAGGATCGATACTTGAGATATCTCCAGTGTCAAACCAACCATCAGCATCAATAGCATCCTCATCATGCTTGTAATACCTTTTATTTACCCAGGGGCCTCTAACTAGCAATTTACCAAATGCTTCCCCATCCTCTGGTAAACGGTTTCCATCATCATCAACGATTTTTAACTCAATACCATATATCGGTTTACCTTGTTTAGTCTGTAATTTATATCTCTCCTCTTTAGGCATTTTATCCATTGCAGGAGTTCTTAAAGTAGCAGTTGCTAAAGGACTTGTTTCTGTCATTCCCCAGCCTTGTACAACATTTACATCATGTTTTTCATCAAATTCTTTAATCATTGCATAAGGCACAGCTGAACCACCGATAATAGTCTGTTTCACATTATCGAGCTTAATATTATTTTCTTCACAATAACCTAATAAACCTAACCATATTGTTGGTACCCCGAATGCAAGAGTTACATCCTCTTTCTGGATTAATTCAACTAAGGCGGCTCCATCCATTCCCATTCCAGGTAAAACTAACTTTATGCCATTCATAGCTCCAATATAAGGAAGCCCCCAACCCATTACATGGAACATTGGTACTACCATTAATATTGAGTCATCTGCACTCAAACCCATTCCATTAGCTGATGATCCAGCCCAAGTATGTAAAAGAGTAGATTTGTGTGAATAAAGCACTCCTTTTGGATTCCCAGTTGTTCCAGATGTGTAGCAAAGTCCACAAGGTGCATCTTCACCCAATTCTGGCCATTCATATTTTTCATCGCCATCTTTTATAAATTCCTCGTAAGAAATTGCATTCTTTAACTTAGTTTCTGGCATCTCTTCTGCTGAACATAGAAGAATATATTGCTCTACAGTTGGACAATTATCTTGAATTGCTTCAAGTAAGGGTGCGAAAACCGTTTCAACAAAAATAATTCTGTTCTCAGCATGATTTATTATGTAAACAATCTGTTCGGGATGTAATCTGAAATTAATTGTATGCATCACTGCGCCCATACCGGAGATTCCAAAATACATCTCCATATTCCTATATGTGTTTAATGCCAATGACCCTACATTTTGACCATGTTTTATTCCATACTTTTCTAGTGAAGAACCTAACTTCTTGGCTCTTTTTGCAACCTCACCATAATTTGATTTGGTGATCTCTCCAGATAGGTTTCTGGTTACTATTTCAACATCAGGAAAAATCCTTTCTGCATAGCTAATTAAGCTACCAACATTTTTAGTCCATTTCTGCATATTGCTCATTATTACTCCCCTTTTCTAAGCCTATTAAGATAAGGATACCATTCATTCTTTAGCGGGTGAAACCAAGAGAAGGTAATATCATGTAATTTCTTTTTTTCTTCCTCTGAGAGCCTTATTTTTTGTGCAGGATCAAAGATTTTAATCAACTCTATTAGATTGCTTTCTACACCATGTTTTCTTAGTATATCGGCAAAATCTATTCCAGAATTTGATAAGAATGCACCAAAAATATCCACTAACATCAAATCTGTTCTTGGCATACCAGTTAAGTTAATTAAGTAGGTATTTTTATTTTCGAGCAGATCGCGTTCAATATGATTGCATAACGTTAGATTTAGCTTTTCAGGACACGAATCCACTGTAAAATAATTATCCCAAATGCATATATTGCTCTCATCAAATGATTCTAATACTTTTTCACATTCCTTATTTATATTTTTAGAAATTACTTCATCGCCAGTCCAAAAGAACTTTTCATCTTTTGGAAAAATACTACAGAATTCATCGAAATAATCTTGATGATCTTTATCTTTATTTATTAGCTCAGAACAATAAACCGTAGGACAAAAGTCTAAACTTATATTATTAAAACTACTTTTAGTACGATTGAAAATTTCTAACTGTTCAGGCAATGAAAATTCTTGATCTATATCATCAAATAATAATGAAAAATTGCTAACTCCTAGACTCATAAATAATTCAATTTTTTTGTTTAATTCATTAGCATGTTTTTTATCTATTGGAGCTAGACCGACACCTATAGTCACTTTATAACTACTAGATAGATCAACAAAGTCGTTAAATGAACTTTGCCAATCTGGTGTAGGGTCTAAATCAAGGTGATTTCGTAAAAAGGGGTCTTCTTTAGGCGCATACATATAATAATTAAGACTATTTTTACTTAACAATTGAACAATAGAATTTCTATCATGGAAATTTAGGTTCCCTCCATAAAAACCTTCAACAATACCTAGTTTTTTCATAGCTTATTAAGTCTACAAGAAGAATTAGGTAAAATTTTATTTTTTTCAATACTTATTTTTTTTGAAGATACTCTAAAGATAGTTTCAGTATCATTAAACTTATTGAGAAGGTATTTTAAGCCCATTAAAGCTTGCAAAGAGGCTACCAAAGATACAGTAGGTCCTAGAACTCCAGATTCGGCACAATCATTGGCATCAATATCACCATTTTCAGGAAAAAGACAATTATAACAACAATGGGAATCTACCCTATTTTTAAAAAGAGCTAACTGCCCATCAGAATCAGAAACAGAAGCATTACAAAAAGGAACATTATATTTTACGCATGCTTCGTTAAGAGAATACTTAGTACGAAAATTATCTGAACAGTCAAATATCATATCCGATGAATATTCATTAAAATTTATTTCCCAAGATTTATTTTTAAAGGTGCTAACCCTGCAATGAGAATTTAACCCTTCAATATGGTCTTTAAGTACATCTACTTTGAATTTTCCAATATCTTCTTCTTGAAAAAAAACTTGTCTGTGTAAATTTCTTATCTCTACTTTGTCAGGATCAACCAAATTAATTCTTCCAATTCCAGATGCTGCTAAATATACGCTCAAAGGTGAACCTAGGCCTCCACAACCAATTATTGTGATTTCTTTTTTTAGAAGATTCTCTTGATCTTGAATAGAAAAATCTTCAAGAATAATCTGAGAATAGAATCTTGAAACTAATGAATCATTTATGTCCATATATGAACCTTTTTATATTTTTTAGATCATTCAAAGTACCTATATTTTTGTATCCTAAATGTTTCATATATTCACTTAGATCAGATGATTGATTAAGTCCATGCTCTAAAATTAATACACCATTAATTTTAAGATAATTAAGTGCCTCAGAAATTATTTTTTTTAGATCTCTTAGACCAGCATCTTGAGAAAATAGTGCTGTTCCCGGCTCAAATAAAGTGCTAGTCTCAAGTTTTGCATTTTCAGGTATATATGGTGGATTTGAGACAATAAGATCAAACTTACCTTTAATATTTACGAACCAATCAGATTCAATAAATTTAACCTTATTTTGTGTTTGGACGTTATTTTTGTTTGCAATTCTTAATGCTTTTGTGCATAAATCTGATCCAAAAACTTTTGAATTTTTATAAATTTTTGATAACTCAATAGCAATACAACCAGAACCTGTACCAAGATCAAGTATAGTTTCTAATTTAAAGAACTTATTCTTAATATAATCAACCAATACTTCAGTTTCTGGCCTTGGAATCAAAACATCTTCAGTCAAAAAATAGTTTCCCTCATAAAAATTCCATTCACCAATAATGTATTGGATTGGTTTTTTGCTTTTAATGTCGTGGGTAACTTTATCTAATTCAAAATTTTTATTTAGAAGCCCAAGAACAAGAAATCTTAAGCCCTCATCATATTCATCTTTATAAACTGATTCCCAGACTATTTTAATCTTTTTAATCGAGTTGCTATTTATTTTCAATTTCGAGAAGCTTTTCCGCATTACTTTGTGCTTTCAATGAACTTACCATTTCATCAATGTCGCCATCAATAAAATTGTCAATGTTATAAAGAGTTAACTTTAGCCTATGATCAGTTATTCTTCCTTGAGGAAAGTTATAAGTTCTAATTTTTTCACTTCTATCGCCAGTACCAACTAATGATTTCCTTTCGCTTGCTTTCTCTTGCTCAAGTTTTTGTTTTTCTATGTCATAAATCTTTGAGGACATCAGTCCTAGAGCTTTTGCTTTATTTTTATGCTGACTTCTATCATCTTGGCACTCTACTACTATTCCGGTGGGTAAATGTGTCAATCTAACTGCAGAATCAGTTTTATTTACATGCTGCCCACCTGCACCTGAAGCTCTATATGTATCTACTCTTATTTCTGACATATCCAGATCTTTTTCTTCGATATCATCAATTTCAGGCAAAACTGCTACTGTAGCAGTTGAAGTGTGTATTCTGCCTTGAGATTCAGTCAGAGGAACTCTTTGGACTCTATGAACTCCTGATTCAAATTTTAAACTTCCATATGATTCAGTTCCAATTACTTTTATTACTATTTCTTTAAAACCACCTGTTCCTAGAGGAATTTCTTTTATTTTTTCAACTTTCCACTTATTTCTCTCTGCAAATCTGCCATACATCCTATATAGATCTCCCACAAAAATTGCTGCTTCATCCCCTCCTGCTCCGGCACGTAACTCAACAAAAGAATTTCTTTGATCATCTTTATCTTTTGGCAACAACTGAATCATTATTTCACCTTCGATTTCTTGGAGTTCTTTTTCATGTTGATTCTTTTCTTCTAATGCAAGAGCTTTCATTTCTTCATCGTTTACAAGACTGTCTAAATCTTCAATTGATTGCTCAAGTTCTTGATACCTAATCCAGTTTTCTACTACATCTTTTATTTCAGAATATTCCTTATTAAGCTTGGTTAACTGATTGATATCAGAAGTAATATTAGGATCAGATAATTTTGTACTTAGATCATCAGATTTTTTTTGAATATTATTTAAAGAGTCTCTTATGCCTTGCTTCATGATTATTTATTTTTTGTTGAACTATCTAAAATTTTTGATACTTGAAAGGCATTTTTAGATGCGATTTCACTGGCAAGATCATCTATTATATTTTCTATGTCATCGCCTTTTAGAATTCTCTTTTTTGCTTTATTTACAGCTTCATCCCTAGTTTCAGTTAGACTTTCCCTAAATTCCTTTTGCTTAATATCTATATTTTTTTTATTTTTAATTTTTCTAAATTCTATTTCAGAATTTTTCCCAATTATTTCCTCAGCTTGAGCTACAGAATCTTTTCTTCCTTTTATATTTTCTTCAACCATCATGCTTATTTCATCCAATGTTAAAAGCTTTAAGTTCTTAAGATTATTTAAGCTACCATCTAAATTTCTTGGAATTGCTAAATCAAAAATTAGTCTATCTTCAGAAGTTTTAAAATCTTTTGATCCAAAAAATTCGCTGTCTGATGGAGCGGCAACTACAATGGTTTTAAATTTGTTGATATTTTTAGTTAATTCACTAAGTGGATTGCTTTTTATTCCATCAACTTCTACTTTTGATCTATTAAAAAGTGCTACTTCATAGCCATTTGCAATTAATCGTTTCAATAAGGGCTTACCTACATCACCGGCACCGATAATCAAAACAGGCGAATGCCCTTCTTTCAAAATTATGTTCTCGACTAACGAGGCTATCGAAACTGGATTTTTTGATAAGTTTGTAGCTGAACGAATTTCCTTTGTAATGTTTATAGATTTAGAAAATATAGAATCGAGATTTGAATTTAAATAGCCAAATGAACGAGAGTTCTCATATGCTTTTTTAACTTGGCCGAAAATATCTGGCTCCCCAACAATCATTGAATCAATGCCAGTCATAACACGAAGTAAATGAGCAAATGCATCATTATCAGAGAATAGGTATTGATCATTTTTTCTTACTTGTAGCCCCTTCCCAAGGATATGCTCTAAATGCGCATCAAATTTTTTTATCTCTATTCTTGGGCAAAATGAATAAAACTCTGTTCTATTGCATGTTGATAAGAAAATACCATTATCAAAAGCTGTCAAAGTTTTAAGTTTTGCTAAGATTTCATCAATCTTTTCTTTATTAAACGCAAATTTTTCTCTAACCTCTAAAGAGGTAGATTTATGACTTATGCCCCAGCAATGAAATTCCATAGTTACTATTTTAATTCTTATTTAAAGTTAATTTCTTTAATTCTGATTCTAACCAGCTGTGCAAGTTTAAATACATCTAATAAAAGTTACAATCTTGAAGGAAAATTATCCTATATATCTAAGGAACAATCTTCAATTTTTAAAGTAAAAATATCATCAAATATTAAAAAATCTTCTATAGAATTGTATGACATATTAGGAATAAATCTTTTATATAGCGTTCGTAATAAAGGTAGTTCATGGAAAATCTCTAATAATGAGTTTACTCAGTTTCAAAAAGAACTTCCTTCTCCATCCGAGCTCTACTTTTTGATAGCAAATGAATGTAATCCTAACCAAAGTTGCAATATCCAAATAGCTAGAGAAAATAATGATTTAAGAATTAATTTGATGTTAGATGGAATATAAATACAGGTCTTACGCAAAAATAAATAGCTATTTGAATGTAATGTCAAAACTCAATAGTGGCTATCATGAGATTCTTACTCATTTTCAAATTATTGATCTGTATGATGAAGTTTCATTTAAAGAAAGTGATGACCTTCTAATAAATTCAAATGAAAAGACAATAAAAGATAATAATTCCATAACTAAAACAATTAAATGGTTTAATGAAAAATATGGAGTAAATCAAAAATTTGAAACAAAGATTAAGAAATCTATTCCAGTAGGAGCAGGATTGGGTGGCGGTAGTTCAAATGCAGCAATTGCTCTACGATTTCTTGCAAAATTTCATAATATCCAAATTAAAGAGATTAATAATACTGAAATAGCTTTAGCTTTAGGTGCAGATGTCCCTGTCTTCGTACATAAAAAAAGTTGTTATGCTTCAGGAATTGGAGATATATTAGGGGAAAGTTCATTTAATTTGTCTGAATATCTACTAATTTGTCCCCAAATATTTATTTCCACCCAGAAGCTTTATAAATCTACCTATCTTAAATTTCAGAATATCGAAAACAAGGAAATTAATAGCTTCTTGTCGGTGTTAATTAAAGAAAATGAGGAATTTAAAGATTTTTATGGACTTCTTAAGAGTCAATTACCAAATAAAACCTTTGAAAAACTCAAATTAAGTGGGACCGGATCAACATTATTTTTACAAAATCCTTCAGAAAGCGAGAAAGAGATTATTAATGAAAAAATTGGTAAGAATTTTAGAATTTTTCTTACTAAAGGATTAGAATACTAAGACTTTGTTTCGGATTGGGGTGTGGCCAAGTGGTAAGGCAGCGCCTTTTGGTGGCGCCATTCGTAGGTTCGAATCCTACCACCCCAGCCACTATGTATAATATGCAATATGAGTAATAGAGTACTTTTTACAGGAAATTCAAATATAGATCTGGCAAATAAAGTTGCTAAGAATCTAGAAACAGATCTTGGCCCAATGAAAGTGGGAACTTTTAGTGATGGTGAAATAAATGTAGAAGTTAATGAGAACGTAAGAGGTAAGGACACTTTTATTATTCAATCTACCAATAATCCTGCTGAAAAAAACTTAATGGAATTAGTTTTAATGGTAGATGCTTTGAAAAGAGCTTCAGCAAGATCTATAACAGCTGTAATTCCTTACTTTGGCTACTCAAGACAAGACAGAAGAGTGAGATCTGCAAGAGTGCCCATAAGTGCAAAAGTTATTGCAGACATGTTAAGTGAAGTTGGAATTTCTCGAATAATTACTTTGGATATTCACTCAGAGCAGATACAAGGATTCTTTTCATTCCCTGTTGATAATATTTATACCGCAAACATCATGGTGAAGGGCTTACTTGAAAAATATGATGTTGAGGATCTGCAAGTTGTATCACCAGATACAGGTGGGGTTATTAGAGCCAGATCAGTAGCTAAGACATTAGGAGTACAAGATCTAGCGATAATAGATAAAAGGCGAGAGAAAGCTAATGAATCAGAAGTAATAAATCTTATAGGTGATGTAGAAGGAAAGGTGTGTATAGTGCCAGATGATTTGATTGATACAGCAGGAACATTAAGTAACGCGAGTCATGCACTAAAAGATAAAGGAGCAAAAGAAATAATTGCCTATATTACACATCCAGTATTATCGGGCGATGCTATTAAGAATTTAAACAATTCTGCAATAGATAAATTGGTGGTATCAAACTCCATTGATATTGGTGACAAATCTAAAAAATGCCCTAAAATAGACGTCTTTGATATATCACCTATATTGTCAGAGGCAATAACGCGTATAGCAACTGGTGATTCAATAAGTGAATTATTTAAATGATGGAAACTTTAAAGCTTAAGGCAGAAAAAAGAGAAGAAATTGGTGGATTAGCTCCAAAAAAAGCTATTTATAAAGATAATAAAGTTCCAGGCATTATTTATGGTGGAAAAGACCAGCCTCAACCGATCTATGTACAAAAAAATGAATTACTAAAAATTATTTCTAATGAAGGATTGTTTAACTCAATAATTGAGATAGAAATAGGAAGCGAAAAAGAAAATGTGGTATTTAAAGAAGTGCAGAAGCACCCTTCAAAAAATGTATTTACTCATATAGATCTTCAAAGAGTTGTAAAAGGAACTCAAGTAACTGTTACTGTACCTATAGTTCTTAAGAATCAAGATAATTGCTACGGCGTAAAAATGGAGGGTGGTGTTATAAATCATGTTTGTAAAGAAATAACAGTGCTTTCAAGTCCTGAATCAATTCCAGAATCCATTGAAGTTGATATGGAAGAAATCAAAACTAAAGAAAATGTCAGATTAAGTTCATTATCTTTAAATGAAGGTTATGATTTCCCAACAAATCTTAAAGAGCAAGACCCTGTATTAGTGTCTGTATTAACTGCTAGAGGTGGTACTCTAGACTTTGAAGATGAAATAACTGAAGACGAAGAAGAAGGAACAGAAGAAGGAACAGAAGAAACAACAGAAGGTGCAGATGAAAAACCTGCTGAAGATAATAGCTCAGAAGATTCTGGGGAAAAATCAGAGTAACTTGTTAGATCTTTGTATAGTCGGTCTAGGTAATCCAGGAGATAAATATAATCATTCCAGACATAATGCTGGATATGACTATTTAGATTTGATTTGTAATCAACTAAGCGTTGAATTAAAAAAATCAAATAAAATAGAAGGTCTTCTTGGTGAAATAACTTACAAAGATCTACAAATTGGTTTTGTTAAGCCAAATGAATTCATAAACAATAGCGGTAGAACTGTCAGTTTAATCAAAAAATATAAAGTTAAAGAATTGAATGATGTTCTTGTTATTCATGATGATATGGATTTAGATCCTGGTGAAGTAAAGTTAAAGATAGGTGGAGGTCACAGCGGCCATAGAGGACTTAAGGACATTATTAATAGGGTAGGAGATGATTTTATCAGACTTAGACTTGGTATTGGTCATCCTCCAGTCAAAGAGGAGACAAATGCCTGGGTTATTAAGAAACCAACCCCAAGTGAAAAAGAAGGACTTAATAATGCTTTCACAAAAGCTAATGAGTCACTTGACCAACTGCTAAATAAAGAATGGCTTATCGCCATGAATGATCTTCATACAAAATGAGCATTAAATGTGGAATCGTTGGCTTGCCCAATGTTGGTAAATCAACTTTATTCAATGCTCTCACCTCTCAAAAGATTGATGCAGAGAATTTTCCTTTCTGCACAATAGAACCAAACATAGCACGGGTTAACATACCTGATGAAAGGCTTGATCAACTAGCTTCCTTAGTTAAGCCTGAAAAAGTCATACCCTCCTTCATGGAATTTGTTGATATAGCTGGCTTAGTTAAGGGTGCACATTCTGGAGAAGGTCTAGGTAATAAGTTTCTTTCCCACATTAGAGAGACACAATGTTTTGCTCACGTCATTAGATGTTTTGAAGACACTAATATTATTCATGTAGAAGGAAAAATTTCACCTATCAGTGATCTAGAGACTATTGATACCGAATTAATCCTTAGTGATCTAGAAATAGTCCAAAAAAGAAGGGAGAGAATTTTTAAACAGTTAAGAAGCGGAGATAAAGAAACTCAGTCAGAGCATGATTTATTAGAAAAGCTTGAGTCTGGATTAAATCAAAATATCCCAATCAGAAATATTGCTATTGAAGGAAACGACAAAGAGTTTTTAAAGCAAATGCAGCTTGTCACAGGAAAACCATTCTTTTTTATAGCCAATCTACATGAAGATGAGAATAAAAATACTCACCTTCCAGAACTTGAAGACTATGCTGCAAAAAATAATCTGTCCATCATTAAGGTTTTTGCTAAAGCTGAGGGTGAGCTTGTTGATTTAGATGAAGAAGAGAAAAAAGAATATTTAAATTTACTTGGTCTTGAAGAGCCAGCACTTAACCTTGTAATCAGAAAGGGTTATGAAATGTTAGATCTTTTCTCATATTTCACAGCTGGACCGAAAGAAGTAAGAGCTTGGTCAGTCAAGACTGGTTCAACTGCGCCAGAAGCTGCAGGTAAAATACACACCGATTTCGAGAGAGGTTTTATCAAAGCAGAAGTCATAAGCTTTAAAGATTATATTGAATCTGGCAGTGAACTAGGGGCCAAAGAACAAGGCAGGTTGAAAATTGAAGGTAAAGAATATATTGTTCAAGACGGTGATATCATTCACTTCAAATTTAATGTCTAAGATGGTGGCTATGGAAAGACTTGAACTTTCGACCTCAGCATTATGAATGCTGCGCTCTAACCAGCTGAGCTACATAGCCAAATTCAGATAGTAATTATAATTAATACTTTTTAGAAAGGAAGTAATCCTTTTCGTTAAAAAATAAAAGTATTTCTGCCTTTGCGAATAAAAGGCTTGTTGTTGTCTTATTTTTTTAATATTGCAAAAATTATTGCTATAGATACAAGAGCTATTACACCATCTTGACCTAAGTCAGTAAGAATTTTTGCAAAGTTTTGGTATACCCCGCCAATAAAAGCTGAGTCAGGACCAAATAAGACACCTAAAAGAAGTGCAGCTGCAACAAAAAGTAATAAGACTTCTGTAAGTTTGCTTAAGAAGTTTTTAAGTTTGTTGAAGTCAAAATTAAAAAATTTCATATTTCAAAAAAAAAGCATGAGGGTTTTATCCCTCATGCTCTAAATAGGTTTATTTAATTCCAAGTACGCCCATAACGATTAGTAAGACTACAAGTCCACCTAATCCGCCTGAACCTAACATGTCGACATAACCCATAATTGTACCGATTACATCTCCAACAAACCACGCATTGCCACCGAATACGATTCCGGCAACAATACCTAAACCGATTACGCTGACTAGAACACTAGTAAGACCATCTACGAAAGAACTTACTGTTTTCATAATACTATCCATATTTCCCCCATGAAATAGTTCATGGATATGGTACAAAATGGGGTGCTTTTGACAACTTTATTTAAATTGCTATAAATACTTGAAAAATGGGCCTATTGAGCAATATAAATGATATTTATATATATGTCTCAAGTCTGCAATAACTATCTATAAAGAGTTTAAGATAAATAGGTTAATTAAAAAAAACTTTTGGGCATAGTATATTATTTGGATCCATAGATTTTTTAAGGGTTTCAAGCAATTTTAATTTATCTGAATAATGAGGAAAGTCAGACCAAATATACTTTTTTCTCTGCCCAATGCCATGTTCAGCACTTGGAGAGCCATCAAGGGAAACTGTTAACTCATAGATCTTTTTTCTGAACATTCCTAAATTCTTTTCTGAGACTATATTTGCATGCACATTTCCGTCTCCAAGATGCCCAAAACAGTATACCTCTCCATTTTTATCCATCTTACGTATTTCCTGCAAATATTTTTTTAAATTCTTTATAGGTACACAAATATCTAATTTATAAGCATCTAAATCTGCAAGTTTTACTGGTATCTCTTCTCTTTTATTCCAAATTTCATTAGCTTGTTTTGTATTTAATAAGCTAATATCAGTGCCAATATTCGCTAAATCTTCTAGACAATCAGTGATTTCTTCTTGACTATCAGAAGATAACTCAATTAGTGCTTGATAATTACTTTGTTCTTCATCAAATAAACGCTGACAATTACTATCCCAAAATTCGACTGCTGAAATGATATCCCTATTTTTTTTCTTTAATATTTTTTCGTGTATAAGATTTATATCACAGAAGTCTATAAGAATAGTTTCAATATGAATCGGTTTAGAAAGAGTATTTAAAGTAACTTCAGTAATAAATCCTAGAGTTCCTTCTGAACCATAGAAAATTTCTATTAGATTGGGTCCAGTCGCATCTTTAAGGAGATCCCTTCTTAATTCTATCAGCTCACCGGAAGGCAGGACTACCTTTATTCCTGCAACATGTTCTTTTGCAGAACCATACCTAATAAATTTTGCTCCAGCAGCATTAGTAGCTAAATTCCCACCTATAGTGCTTGAAGAAGTACCAGAAAATGAAATTGGTAGCATTCTATTTTTTTCTAAAGCAAATTCTTTTGCATTATCAGTGATTACGCCTGATTGACACTTTATTTGATTTGTATCTGATATCCATTCTATTTTATTAAGCTTCTCGGAACTTACTACAATTTCATTATTAGCTGCTGTTGCTCCACCATTAAGTCCTGTTCTGCCACCAGATGGAACGATTGGATGTTTATGTTTGTTAGCAAATAAAATTAAATTTTGAATATCTTTTTCATTCTCTGGGAATACTATTGCGCTAGGTTTTGCTTCAATGCCCTTATACCAGTCTCTACCATACTTTTCTAAATAGTCTTTAGAGGTTTTTATTTTTTTCTTACCAAATTCTTTGGTTAAAAGTTCTGCTACGTTACTTACCATCATTAAATACTATGAAATTTCTATATAAGAACACAACAAGGAAGGCAATTGGTGTTGCTATGATCTTTTGCACTAATATATTTGTGATGCCTACTTGTATTGAGACATAGAACATGAATGCAGTAATAATTGCTCCCATGACACCTCCTAAAAAATATGCAGAAAACTCAATTAACGGCCTATCTGCCATCCATCCTCTACCAAAAACAAAATTTTTAGCCAGTATAAAACTGACACATGTCCCAATTAAGTAACAAAATCCTGCAATATAAGCCCTATCAAAGTTTAGTAGATAATCTAAGATCAACAACAAAGTAAAATCAGCTACAAAAGCTACTCCATTTGTGCCTGCATATTTAATTACCTTTATGATCATTTTCTTTATTAAGTTATTTAGCTGCTGATTTTGATGAAGACTTTCTTAATTATCTTAAGTGCCCATTCAATTTCTTCTTTCTTAATTACTAATGGAGGGGCAAATCTTATTGTAGTTTCATGAGTTTCTTTACATAAGATGCCTTCTTTGAGAAAAATCTCTGATAGTTCTTTACCTGAAATGAGTTTTGGGTCAATTTCTACACCAAGCCATAAACCTTTGCCTCGAACTTCTTTAATTATAGGGCTATTCATATTAATTAAAGATTCTTTAAAAAAATCGCCCATTACTCTACTGTTTTCGATCAAATTCTCTTCTTCAAGCAGTTCTAAAGATCTCTTAGCAATTGCCGCTGCCAAAGGATTGCCTCCAAATGTTGATCCATGTGAACCAGGATTCATCCAATGCATCACTTCTTTTGATGAAAGAAAGCAGGAAACAGGCATAAAGCCTCCTCCTAAAGCTTTTCCTAGAATAAGGCCATCAGGCTGAATATTTGAGTGCTGAAATGCAAACATTTTTCCTGTCCTGCCTAAACCAGACTGGATTTCATCCATAATCATCAATACATTATGTTCGGTGCAAATCTCCCTTACTTTAGGAAGGTAATTTTCAGGTGGAACTATAATTCCCCCCTCTCCCTGAATTGGTTCAATAAGAACTGCAGCTGTATTTTTATTTATAGCTTTTTCAATTGCTTCTGATGAACCATATTCAACTGAGACAAAACCTGGAGTATGTGGTCCAAAATCATCTTTTGAATTTGAATCACTAGAAAAACTTATGATAGTTGTTGTTCTGCCATGAAAATTACCATCGGCAACGATAATCTCTGCTTTATTTGACTCTACATTTTTAGTTCGATAAGCCCATCTTCTCGAAGCTTTAATAGAAGTTTCAACTGCTTCTGCACCTGAATTCATTGGTAGGGCCATATCAAAATTACTTAGTTTAGTAATAGTCTCTAAATATGGGCCTAATGTATCAGTATAAAAAGCTCTAGATGTAAGAGACAGTTTGCTTGATTGTTCATGGAATACTTTTAGTAATTTAGGATGTGCATGACCATGACTTACTGCTGAATAACCTGACATCATATCTAAATATTTTTTATCATTTACATCCCAAGCCCAAACTCCTTTAGCTTTTGATAACACTACTGGTAAGGGTTTGTAATTGTCAGGACCAAAAATTAGCTCTTTTTTTATTAGATTTTTTTGAATATCATCTACCACTAGCGATATTCTAATATTAAAGATCTGCTACTACTAGTAGAAAAATATGAAAGAGAAACAATCAACAAATCACATCTTTATGGTAAAGCCTGTTGAGTTCTATATGAATCCGCAAACTTCAGGAAGCAATCATTATCAAATTGAAGATAAAGAAATAAAAAAAGAAGCTATCTTAGAAGAAGCTATTAAAGAATTTAATAATTTGCATGATGCTTTAACAAGTAATGGAGTTAATGTCACAGCATTAAAAGGAATAAAAGGCTGCCCAGATCATATTTTTCCAAATTGGTTTATAACTTTTGAAGACAAGTCCATGCAAATATTTAGTATGAGAGCTGAAAACAGAAGAAAAGAAAAAACACCTGAAATGATAGAGTTCTTGAAGCAGGAATATAAGTTAACAGATGATTTGAGTCACTACGAAGAACTGGAACTATTTTTAGAATCTACAAGTAGTATGGTTCTTGATAGGGTTAATAAGGTAGTTTATGCTACATCCTCAGCTAGAACTAACCCTGAATTAATTCAAAAATGGTGTGATAAGAATAGATATGAACTTGTGCTATTTGAGACTGAAAGTCATACTGGCGACCCTATTTATCATACTGATGTTTTAATGTATGTAGGAACAAGGGTCATAGGCATCTGTTTTGAAGTTATAAAAGAAAGGTATAGAGATAAAGTAAAAGAAATGGTCAGCAGATATCATGAAGTAGTAGAGATATCCAAGGAACAGATCATGAATTTCTGTGGTAATAGTCTCGAAGTTGTCGATAACCATGGCGAACAAATGCTTGTTATGTCAAAAAGAGCTTATGATTCTTATGACAAAGAGCAAATAGCTGCACTAAATAAATTTTATAAAAAATTTATTTATGCAGATCTATCTGTAATTGAAAAGTTTGGTGGTGGATCTGCTAGATGTATGCTGTCTGAATTATTCTGAATCAGCAAACTCTAATTTAAGTCTCCCTTGCCTTCCAACTTCAACAAGTTTTACCTTAATAGTATCTCCCTCATTGATTACATCTGTTAAATGCTCAAAATCTTCTTTAAATTGAGATATATGTAAAAGGCCGTCCTTACCTGGCATAATAGTCACAAATGCGCCAAATTCTACAACTTTAGCTACTACACCTTCATAAACTTTGCCTTCTTCAGGTTCAGCGCATAACAACTCTATTTTTTCTTTCGCTTGGCTGGCGATTTCCTTGTTCTCAGCAAATACACTGACTTCACCAGAATCTTGCAGCTCAATTGTTACCCCAAATTCTTCTTGTAAGCCTTTGATTGTTGACCCACCTTTTCCAATAACTACTTTTACTTTGTCTTTATGGACTTTAAATTTAGTAAAAGAAGGGGCAAGATCTGTTAACTCAAGTGGCTTTGATAAGACTGCATCCATTTTTTCTAAGATATGCATTCTGGCATCTTTGGCTTGCATTAAAGCTTTTTCAAGTATTTCTTCATTGATTCCCTCTATTTTTATATCCATTTGAAGGCCAGTAACGCCATTCTTTGTTCCAGCTACTTTAAAGTCCATATCTCCAAGGTGATCTTCATCACCTAAAATATCTGTTAGAACCTCATATTTGTCACCTTCCTTTATTAATCCCATTGCCACTCCTGCAACATTTTCTTTGATTGGTACGCCTGCAGCCATAAGCGCAAGACTTCCACCACAAACAGAAGCCATTGAACTAGAACCATTTGATTCAGTGATCTCACTGACAACTCTTATGGCATATGGGAAATCTTCTATGCTAGGCACTCCAAACTTTAAAGATCGTTTTGCAAGAGCTCCATGACCTATTTCTCGTCTTTTTGGCCCCATTGGAAAACCTAATTCACCAACACTATAGCTAGGAAAATTATAGTGAAGCATAAAATTATCTTTTATTTCTCCTTGAAGAGCGTCAACAGTCTGTACATCTCTTCCTGAGCCTAATGTAGTTGTGACAATTGCTTGTGTCTCACCTCTGGTAAAAAGAGCTGAGCCATGAACTGAAGGCAAAAAGTTAGTTTCTATAGTAATGTCTCTAACTTCAGTCATTCCTCTTCCATCTATTCTCTTTTGATCATTTAGTACATTCCCTCTGACAACATCTTTTTCTACTTCTTTAAACTGTTTTGTATAAAGATCATGTAGCTCCTCATCTAACTCCTGCATTAAATTATCTTTAATGGAGCCTACTTTCTCATTTCTCTCTTTTTTATTGGTAGTAGTGAAGGCATCAACAAGATCTCCTCTAACTTTTGAGTCGATAGTATCGAAGGCTTGCTTTTCTTCATCTGCATATTTATTTTCATGTTTGACTCTTTCAGGTAAAACTTCATCTGCAAAACCCTTAATTGCACTTATAACTGATTTCATTTCTTGATGTGCAAAAAGAATTCCACCAATCATTAGGTCTTCACTTAATTCATTAGCATCTGATTCAACCATCAAAACAGCATTTTCTGATCCTGCTACGATCATATCTAGATCGGATTGGCCCATTTGCTCAAAAGAAGGGTTAAGAACATATTCGTCATCAATAAAACCTACTCTTGCTCCGGCAATTGGCCCCATAAATGGAACATCAGCAATGGACATTGCTGCTGAAGCAGCCAACATTGCAACTACATCTGGTGGGTTGTCTTTATCCAATGACAATAACATGCAATTAACCTGGACTTCTTCCTTGAAAAAATCAGGAAAGAGTGGTCTTAAAGGTCTGTCTATTAATCTAGAAGTTAAGGTTTCAACTTCAGTTGGTCTTCCCTCTCTTTTAAAATATCCACCTGGGATCTTTCCAGCAGAATAAGTTTTTTCACTATAATGAACACTTAGAGGAAAAAAGTCTCTTTTTTCATCACTAGTCTTCGTTACAACAGCACACATTACTACTGTATTACCCATCGAGGCAATTACAGATGCACTTGCTTGTCTTGCTATTTTTCCAGTCTCTAATACTAGAGTTTTTGATCCCATAGGGATCTCTTTTTTTACTAATTTATTCATATTAATCTCTTATTTTTAAATCTTTTACGAGCTTTTGATAAGAAGAAGGATCTTTCTTCTTTAGATAACCTAATAGTTTCTTTCGATCACTAACAATTTGTAATAAACCTGTTCTTGAATGATTGTCTTTTTTATGATTTTCAAAATGCTTCTGCAAATCTTGAATTCTTCTTGTCAACAAAGCAACTTGTACTTCTGTTGAACCAGTGTCCTTCTCACTCTTTCCAAATTTCTTTATAACTTCTTGTGCTTCATCTTTATTTAAGCTCATATTTATATATTTCTCCTTTCTGATAAAACTTTCAATGGTTGAATCCAGTATGTTTTATCAATTTCACCTAAGCCTAGAAAATTGTCTTCATGAAAAACTAAATATTTTCCTATTTTTTTTATATTTTGGCTCTCTACCTGAGAACCATTTTGAAATTTTTTAACCTCAGAAGACTCTATTTTTACCTTAGGGACATTAATTAAAATTTCTTCAATGCGCTTAACATACTGCATTTTTTTATGATTGTCCAAATTTTTTAGCTTCTCTAAAGATACAGAATTCTCCACACTTATACTTCCAAATTTTGTCCTTTGTAATTCAGACATAGCGGCATATGTTTTTAATGATCTAGCTATATCGCAGCCTAAAGTTCGTATGTATGTCCCTTTACTGCAAGCAACTCTAATACTAAATATAGGAAATTCATAATTTATAAGCTCAATTTCATAAATATTTATTTCTTGTTCAATCTTTTTAGTTTGTTTTCCTTTTCTAGCAAGCTTATATAAAGGTATTCCTTTATGCTTCTTAGCTGAAAAATCTGGAACTATTTGAATTTGTTCACCAATAAATTTACTAATAGCTTTTTTAAGGTCACTAATTTTTGGTCTATTTGAATCAGAATGGAAAGATAATTGGCCAGTTATATCTTGAGTGTTAGAGCTTATACCTAAAACAAAATCTGCAACATACTCCTTCCCTTCAGTCGAAATGAGATCAATAAACCTTGTATAGCCATTAAAAAAAATTGGTAATATACCGGTAGCTAATGGATCTAGTGTTCCAGCATGTCCTGCTTTTGTGAAACCTAGTTCTTTTTGTGCTTGTTTCAATGCAGTAAAGGAAGTTATGCCTTTTTCTTTGTTTAATATAAGAATAGACATTAATCTAAGTTATCAAAAAGAGAATCTATCTTTCTTACATTCTCTATATGAGAGTCATAAAAAAACCTAAGTTCAGGAACTTTTTTAATAGGCAGTAAATTGGATAAGCTCTTCCTGATTTTCCATGAGTTTTCATTTAGAAATTTCTCTAAGTCCTTTTCCGAAAGATCTGAGTTAATTGTTGAAAAATAAACTTTAGCTTTTGATAGATCTCTAGATGTTTCAACATGATTAATGCTGATAAAACCCGCTGAATCTCTTAGGTCAGAAGTCTGGATAAAATTGGCAATTTCTTTTCTTAAGTTATCACTAACTCGAATGATTCTATCTCTTTCCATTAGATGGAGCGTTTTTCTTCTTTTTGCTCAAAATTTTCGATAATATCACCAGGTTTGATATCAAGATAATTTTTTATTCCTATACCGCACTCTGTTCCATTTTGAACTTCTTTTACATCATCTTTAAATCTTCTCAATGAGTCTAATTCACCTTCATGTATCACAACATTATCTCTAAGAACTCGTACGTGCTTTTCTCTTCTAACCAAACCTTCAGTAACCAAACAGCCAGCAACTAGACTAAATTCAGGTGATTTGAAAACTTCCTTAACTTCAGCAAGGCCAAGAATTTTTTCTGAGTATATTGGCTCAAGAAGACCGCTTAATAATCTTTTTGTATCTTCAATTAAATCGTAAATAACACTGTAATAATTTGCTTCTATTCCATGCTCTTCAAGAAGTTTCTTAGCTTTATTATCTGATCTAACATTGAAACCAATAATCCTAGCTCCAGTTGTAATGGCTAGATTTACATCTGATTCAGATATTCCTCCTACCCCTGAACTAACGATATCAACGTCAACCTCATTATTGCCAATTTTTTTCAATGTGTTATTAATTGCTTCACTAGTACCAGCAACATCTGACTTAATTATTATTCTTAATTTATTTATTTTTTCTTGGTCAAGCATTTCAAAAGCAGACTTAGGCGTCATGACATTTTTATCATTTTTATCTTTAAGGAAAGATAGCCTTGCATCAATTATGCCTCTGGCATCTTTTTCATTTGCCATAACGTTAAATACTTCACCTGCCGAAACACAATCCTCTAAACCTAATACTTCTACAGGTGTAGATGGTCCGGCTTCTTTTATTTCTTGACCTGAGCTATCTATCAATGACTTAATGCGCCCTTTTTTCTCACCAGCAACTATGATGTCCCCAATCTTAAGAATTCCGTTTTGAATAAGAAAAGTTCCTAAAGGTCCTTTAAAACGGTCAAGTTCAGACTCGAGGACTACACCATTAGCTAGACCTTTAATTGGGGCTTTAAGTTCAAGCATTTCAGATTCAAGCTCTATTGCATCCAATAAAGAATCGATACCTTTTCTAGTGATTGCCGAAACAGGAATCATCTGTACTTTACCACCCCATTCTTCAGAAACTAATTCATGCTTAGCTAAATCTCCTTTTACTTTCTCAAGATCTGCTGCATCTAAATCTATTTTGTTCATTGCGACGATTATTGGAACATTAGCAGCCTTAGCATGAGTTATAGCTTCTTCTGTTTGAGGCTTAACACTATCATTTGCAGCAACTACTAGAATAACGATGTCTGTAGTATCAGCTCCTCTTGCGCGCATTGCAGTAAATGCTTCATGACCAGGTGTATCTATAAAAGTTATTTTTCCTTTTTTTGTTTTAACTTCATATGCTGCTAAATGTTGAGTTATTCCTCCAGATTCACTCTCTACGACATTTGTAGATTTAATAGCGTCAAGTAAAGAAGTTTTACCATGATCAACATGGCCCATTACGGTAACTACTGAATGTCGTTTTGGCGGTGCTTCTGCATCAGAGAAACTAGATGTGACTTGAGGGTAATTGGTTTGCTCTTCTTTAAGCTCTTGCTCTTCTTCAAACTTAACTTCAAATCCAAACTCTTCAGCAACAAGAACAGCAGTTTCTTGATCTATTTCATCATTTAATGAAGCCATTTCACCCAGATCAACAAGCTTCTTAACCACTTCATTGCCTCTTTTATTTAATTTTCGAGACAGGTCATTAACCCTTATAGAACCGTTAATATTTACTGTTTTTTTTGTTTTTTCTGCTTCTTTCTCTAATTTTTGTTTTGATGAATCTTTTGATTTTTTCGTTTTGTCAGTTTTTGGAGCTTTTTTTGGAGCCTGTGGTGTAGGAACAACTGCTTTTGGTTTGTCGTCTACTGCTAAGTCTTTGGAACTTCTAATAAATGAAAGAAGCTTCTGCTTGTCTTCGTTGGATACTGAGTCTTCTATACTGGTCTGTGAAAGACCAGCTGCGATCATTTTATCAAGCAGAACCTGTGGATCTATCTTAAGAATTTCAGAAAGTTTTTTTACAGATATATCCAATACAATTCTCCTTAATTAAACCATGGCTTTCTAGCCTCCATTATAAGAGCTGATGCTTCTTTTTCAGTTATCTTATCTGATATATCCATTAGCTCAGGCACTGACATCTCAGCAAACTCTTCTAGACTCTTTATATTATTTTGACTTAGTGCGCTAAGAACATCATTAGTAATGCCACGTAAATTCACTAGGTCTTTTTCCATGGTTGGGTCATTAAAATCTTCATTAAATGCATCTTGGAGAAGTAGCTCATTAGCTTTTTCAGTAACTTCAGTAGTCCTTTTAGCAGTTTTAAATATTTTCTCTAGATTTTCTGGACTTGAATCAACAACTTTTTCTAATGTCTCTATCTCAGCTGCTACTAATTGTTCTTTTTCTTTATCTGATAATTCAAGACGACTTGCTACTTGCTCATATTTCTCAACAAGACTTGAATCTTGGTATTCTTTAAACTGCTCTTTATTAAGAACCTGGAAAGACCAACCAATCATATGAGTCATTAATCTCAAATTTTGTCCATTTTTTCCGATAATCTGTGCTTGATTTTCTTCTTCAACCTCGAGAACTAGTGTTGATGTTCTTTCGTCAACCATAATAGAGTATATTTTTACTGGTGCTAAGCAGTTAACGACAAATTCTGCTGGATTATCGCTATGAATAAAAATATCTATTCTTTCATTACCAATTTCGTTTGAAACTGCTTGCACTCTTGAACCTCTCATTCCTACGCATGCTCCAACTGGATCAATTCGACCATCATATGTCTTTACAGCTATTTTTGATCGATAGCCAGGGTCTCTAGCAATTGCTTTAATTTCAATTGTTCCCTCAGAAATCTCTGGCACCTCTTGAGTGAATAATTCAACTACAAGCCTCTCATCAGTCCTACTTAAAATAATCTGAGGACCTCTAGGTGTTGTTATGATTTCTTTAATTACAGCTCTTATTTTGTCATTTAATTTAAAAATCTCTCCTGGAATTATTTGGTCTCTTGGAATTTGTGCATTAAGATCTTCTTCAATTTCTAAGAGTAAAAAATCTCTGTTAATTCTTTTTACCTGTCCTGAAATGACTTGCCCTACAAGACTCTCATACTTTTCTGTTATTTTGCTTCTTTCAGCTTCTCTAACTTTCTGGATGATTACTTGTTTTGCAGCTTGAGCCGATATACGACCAAAATCTATATTTTCAATTTCTCTAGTTGCGACACCCTCTTCAACTACATGATCTGAAATATCTTTTTCGGTGATCTCAAAAATCTGATCTACAAGATCTTGTTCAGCTACAATCGTCCAATTTCTGAAGGTCTTATACCCTCCAGTGTCTCTATTAATTTCTACGCTTATGTTAGCTTCATCTTCAGTAAGTTTCTTTGTAGCACTTGAGATAGCTTCTTCGAGAGCTTCGAAGATTATTTCTTTATCAACTCCCTTTTCCATTGAAACTGAGTCAACTACTTCTAAAATTTGTTTATTCATTTTTCTTTTTATTTAATTGATCCTCTAAATCTAATTTACATTTATCTATATTGCTAAATTCGAGCAATACAATCCCTCCTTCTGTTTTGACAGAAATTTCTGATTTCAAAACTTCAAGGAGAGTGCCTTTAATTTTTCTAAGGTCATTTACCTTAGAGAAGAGTGTTAATGATACTACATCTCCAATAAAATTTTCATATTGTTTGCTATTAAATAACCTTCTGTCTAATCCTGGAGAAGAAACTTCAAAACTGCCAAATTCAGAAAAAATTGATTCAAATTGAAAATGGTAGTCAATTTCCCTGCTTACCTTTTCACAATCACTTATGTCTACGCCTTGAATAGCATCAATGAAAATTCTTAGTATTCTTCCTTTACCCTTTCCAGACGTTACTTCAATACCCCAAAGTTCGCATCCAGATGCTTCTATTATGGGCCCAAGGAAAAGTTCGATATCTTTCTTAATCATTGTAGTTGGTAGCGGGGGATGGATTTGAACCATCGACCTCCGGGTTATGAGCCCGACGAGCTACCAGACTGCTCTACCCCGCAGTGACGTAAAAGGATAGTTAAAAGACTTAAAATGGTCAACACTTATAGACTATAATTTATTTTGTTATTTTTAGCCGAAGTGGCGGAATTGGTAGACGCGCTATCTTGAGGGGGTAGTAAGCTTTGCTTGTGAGGGTTCAAGTCCCTCCTTCGGCACCACAGTTTAATTACTGTGGCTCTGGTTCTTTAGGTTGTTCTGTTACTTCTTCTTGAGTTGTCTCTGATTGGACATTTAATGTTAATTCTTGTTTGCCTATATAAGCTAAAAGCAAGCATAAAACAAAGAATATACTTATAAGAATCCAAGTAAGTTTTGAAAGGAAGTTTGATGGGCCAAGAGGTCCAAATAATGAATCTGAACTTCCTCCACCAAAGGCTGATCCTAAATCAGATCCCTTGCCTTGTTGCAACATTATTGAACCGACAATTAATATTGCAAGAATTACTAATAAAATTTTAATGATCAACATGACTGCGCTATATTAGCAAATTCTTTGGGGTCAAGAGAAGCCCCTCCAACTAAAACACCATCAATATTGGAATTATTTAGCAAATTTGAAGCATTTTCTTCGTTGACACTTCCGCCATATAAAATTTTAACGTTCTTACATAATCCTCTTATTAATTCAGATACCTCATTAATATCTTCAACAGTAGGAATTAAACCGCTTCCAATAGCCCAAATAGGCTCATAAGCTATTATTAGCTCATTGTCTGTATCTTCGAATTGTTTTAACTGAGAGCTTATAAAGGATTGAAGTAAATTATCTTCACGAATTTTAAGTGGTTCGCCAATACATATTATTGGTTTTATAGAATACTTTATGAGTTGATTATATTTATTAAAAATATCTTCATCAGTTTCCTTTAAAAACTCTCTAGACTCAGAATGTCCGATAATAGAATAATTGATCCCACAGTCTTTTAGCATCTCTGCAGATATTTGAGATGTATATGCTCCAGATGAATGAGAAGATACATTTTGTGCGGCAACACTAATGTTATTGTCTGCAAAATCAAATAAAAAAAGCGCTGGTAAAGCAACAATAACCTCATTAGATATATTTTTTTCCATAGAAAAGTCATTAAACCATTGTGTAATCGATGATTTAGTTCCATTCATCTTGAAATTGGCAACTATAAGTTTTGACATCTTTAAATGATTAATGATTTAACAGAATTCATAATACTAGCAACATCATCTTTAGAATCAGATTCTATCATTACTCTAATTTTTGGCTCTGTGCCTGATTTTCTTACTGATATCCTTGCATTAGAGTAATTTTTTTCGAGAGATTTGATCTGCTCACTAAATTCTTTTGTTTCAATAATTTGCATGTCTTTAATATCAAAACTTTCTAGTGTTTGAGGTTTATAATTTATTTTTTCTTTGATATCAGCTAAAGATAAATTTAGTTCTTCAAGTGCTGCTAAAGTCTGAATTAAAGCAATATTTGCATCACCACTTTCAGAAAATTCTCTTTGAATTATATGTCCAGAAGTTTCTCCACCAAGATTTAATTTTTTATCAACTAATTCTCTTGATATGAATTTATCTCCAACTTGAGCTCTATGAAAATTAATTTCCAAATCATTTAATGCGTCAACTACACCTTGATTAGTCATATCAGTTCCTACCACACAATCTGAACCAACTTTCTTTTGTTTTTTATTTCTTAAAGCTAACGTATAGATTATTTCATCTCCTGTGCAAACTTTTCCTTCTGAATCACTCAATACCAACCTATCACCATCTCCATCTACTGCAACACAGAAATCAAATTTATATGTTTTTGCATAATCTTTAAATAAGTTTTGATTAAGAACAGCACTTTTCTCATTAATATTGAAACCGTCAGGATCACAGTTAACTTTTATTACTTTTGCTCCCAATTCTTGTAAAAGCATAGGTGTTACCTTGTAATTAGCTCCATTTGCAGCATCAACTAAAATAGTTTTATCTTTTAAATTATGAGCGCCTTTCAGTGTGCTCTTACAATATTCAATATATCTCCCAGCTGCACTATCAATTCGAAAAGCCTTACCTAAATTTGATGCTTCAACTGGCTGAATTGGATCATTTAATTTTTTCTCAATCTCTTTTTCTAATTCTTCAGATATCTTTCTGCCAAATTTATTAAAAAATTTAATGCCATTATCATAAAAAGGATTATGGCTAGCACTTATAACAACTCCAAATTGACCTGAGTATGTCGCTGTTAAGAAAGATACTGCTGGTGTAGGAATTGGGCCAGCTAATTTCACATCTACTCCAGCTGAAATAAAACCTGCTTGCAATGCAGATTCAAGCATGTAGCCTGAAACTCTTGTATCTTTTCCTAGGATTATTGAGTCATAACCTTTATTTTTAATAATCGATCCGGTATGGAAACCTAGTTTTAGACAAAAATCAGGTGTAACAGCTTCGTCTGCTCGACCTCTAAAGCCATCAGTTCCAAACTTCATATTTAAGAGTCCTGTACTGGTTTAGAAGGGTCTGGAATATCACTTTTTGGCTTTGTATTGGTTCCGCTACTATCGCTTTTGTCTCTTGCTATTGCTCCAGCCATTATATCTGATATCTGATCTTGGTCGATGGTCTCATGTTTTAGTAAAGCATCAGCCATATTATGTAATTTATCTAAGTTTGCTGCCAAAATTGAACCAGCTTTTTCGTAACTCATCTGAATTATGCCTCTTACTTCATCATCGATTTGTTTTGCAGTTTCCTCAGAAAAAATTCTTTTTTTCTGCCCTGCAGATCTTCCTAAAAATGGATTTTCATCCTCATCATCATATTTTAATGTTCCCAATTTCTCTGAGAACCCCCATTTCGTTACCATATTTCTTGCTAACTCAGTAGCTCTTTCAATATCGTTTGATGCTCCAGTTGTAATAGCATCTTTACCATTGATAATCTCTTCTGCAACTCTTCCTCCAAATAGAGTTGTAATTTGACTTACGATTGCGGTTTTAGATTTCATATAAACGTCTTCTTCGGGAAGAAACATAGTCACACCTAAAGCTCCACCTCTTGGAATTATTGTCACTTTATAAACGGGGTCATGTTCAGGAAGGTTTAAGCCCACTATTGCATGGCCTGCCTCATGATATGCAGTTATTCTCTTAGTTTCGTCATTAAGAATCATTGATTTTCTTTCTGCGCCCATCATTATTTTATCTTTTGCAAAATCTAACATCTCATGTGTAACTTTTTTTAGGTTCTTTCTTGCTGCTAATAATGCAGCTTCATTAACTAGGTTTGCTAGATCAGCTCCTGAAAATCCTGGTGTTCCTCTAGCAATAACTTCTGAAACTACTGTTTTATCAATTGGAACCTTTTTTAAATGTACATTTAGTATTTGCTCTCGTCCTTTAATGTCCGGTAATCCAACCATTACTTGTCTATCAAATCTTCCAGGTCTTAAAAGTGCAGCATCTAAAACATCGGGTCTATTTGTTGCTGCTATTACGATTACTCCAAGATTTTCTTCAAAACCATCCATTTCTACTAACAACTGATTAAGTGTTTGTTCTCTCTCGTCATGACCACCGCCAAGACCTGCTCCTCTTTGTCTTCCTACAGCATCTATCTCATCAATGAATACTATGCATGGTGAATGTTTTTTTGCCTGTTCAAACATATCTCGAACTCTTGAGGCACCAACACCAACAAACATTTCAACAAAATCAGAACCTGATATTGTAAAGAAAGGTACTTTAGCTTCACCGGCAACAGCTCTTGCTAATAAAGTTTTACCGGTTCCAGGAGGTCCTACCATCAGAATTCCTCTTGGGATTTTTCCTCCTACTTTTATAAATTTTGCTGGATCTTTTAAGAAATCAACTAATTCTTTAACATCGTCTTTAGCTTCTTCGCAGCCAGCTACATCATTGAAATTTGTTTTAACATGTCCACCATCTAATAGTTTTGCCTTACTTTTTCCAAAAGTCATAGGGCCGCCTTTGCCGCCAACTCCACCTTGCATATTTCTCATGAACAAAAAGAAAATACCTAAAAGGAGAAGTAAAGGAAATGCTCCTATCAATAGCTGAGACCAAATACTTGGTTTATCAACTGCTTCATAAGATTCACTAACATCGTTCTCACTTAATATCATTTTTAATTCTTGGTCTTGCACATAGGCTGGCAATATAACAGTGAATTTTGTTTCATTGTGTCTTTCAGCTTCAACAGTCATTTGATCGCCTTTATGAACTATTGTTTTAACTTTTTTTGCTTGAACTTCTTTTTTAAACTCAGAATAAGTTAATTCCTCTTTTACAGAGCCACCCGAATAGCCATCAAGGAGAGTAAAAATCAATGCTCCAGCTATTATCCAAAAAAATATGTTTTTTCCTAAATTTTTCATGTTTCCTTTATTTAAGGACTAATCCTAACAAATAAACCTCTGGTGAAGAAGTTTTTGAAGCAAGTGGTTTTTCAATATGTACACTACTAAATAACTTCTTAAACTCCTTTTTTAAATAAAGAAGGTTAGAGTTGTTAAATGATTTGATAAGTAATGCTCCATTTGGTTTTAGTAATTTTTTTGATAATTCTAAACAAAATAAGTTCAAATCCTTATTGCCTTCTTCATCAACCACTTTAATCCCTGATAAATTAACTGACATGTCACTTAAAATTAAATCTACAGATTGATTATATTTCAGCACCTTTTCATTGAAATGGTCTGAATATAAATCAAGTTTGTAGAAATCAATGCCCTCAACTTCTTTCATATCCAATAGATCGATTGCTATACATTCGCAATCACTTTTCTTATTCTTTGAAATCACTTGAGACCAACCACCAGGAGAAGAGCCAAGTTCAAGAATTAAATTAGATTTAGATATTAACTTATGTTTCTTATCAATTTCTAAGAGCTTATAGCTTGCTCTACTTCTGTAACCTTCAGATTTTGCACGTTTAGCCCATGCGTCAGGAGCATTTTTCAAATTATTTCAATCTTAATAATTTCAAATTCTTTCAAACCACTAGGTGTTTGGACTTCTGCGACATCGCCAAGCTCTTTTTTAATCAAAGATTTAGCTATTGGGGTAGTAAGAGATATTGTATTCATCTCTATGTCTGCTTCTGCTTCTCCAACTATTTGATATTTGTGATTTTCTTCTGTTTCAAGATCTTTTATTTCTACTGTTGAGCCAAAAATTACCCTGCCTTGATTATCTATAGATTTATATTCAATTGCTTGAGATGTTCCAAGAACCTCTTCTAATTCCCTTATTCTTGCCTCATTAAGACCTTGTTCTTCTCTAGCAGCATGATATTCTGCATTCTCTTTTAAGTCTCCATGTGCCCTTGCTTCTGAGATGGCATCTATAATTTCTTGGCGCTTAATATTCTTAAGATTATCTAATTCTAATCTAAGTTTTTTTTGTCCTTCAGGAGTAATTGGTTTTTTATCCATGCTAAGAACTCTGCAACGACTTAAATGTCCAATTTTCTGCACCCTTCTCTAAAGATTCAACTATTGCAAAACCTCCAGATATTGTCGTCGTACAAAATACATTATGTTCTAAAGCTGAGCGTCGAATTGAAGCGGAATCTTTAGTTGCCTGTCGGCCTTCTGTTGTATTAATTATCATATTAATCTCTTTATTTAGAATAGCATCTACGATATGAGGTCTACCTTCAAGAACTTTATTGATCGTCTTAACTTTAACATCTGTACCCTCTAATGCTTTTGCAGTTCCTTTAGTTGCGATTATCTCAAAACCTAAATCTATTAATTTTTTACATAGGTCAGGTAAATGCTTTTTATCTGTGTCTTTTACACTAACAAATACATTTCCTTCTTTTGGTATTTTTTCTCCAGCTCCTCTTACTGCTTTACCAAATGCCTCACCAAAACTATCGCCTTGGCCCATTACCTCTCCTGTTGATTTCATTTCTGGTCCTAGAATTGGGTCTACTTTTCGAAATTTATTGAAAGGGAATACTGGAGCTTTTACAGCATAATTTGTCGGCATTATTTCTGCTTCAAGCCCAAGTTCTTTTAAAGTTTTTCCTAAAATAATCTTGGATGCTATCTTAGCTAAAGATGTTCCTATGCATTTAGAAAGGAAGGGTATTGTTCTTGATGCTCTTGGATTTACCTCGATCATATAAAACTTTCCATTTTTGACTGCTACTTGAGCATTCATAAGACCAACAACATCTAATTTCTTGGCTACAGCTTTAATTTCCTTTTTTAGAGCATGTAATTGTGTGTCTCCTACGCTATAAGGTGGGAAAGAACAAGAGCTATCACCGGAATGTATTCCTGCTTCTTCAATATGCTGCAAAACTCCACCAATTAATGCATCTTGTCCATCACAAACAACATCAATATCTAATTCAACTGCATCATCTAAAAACTTTTCTATTAGAAGTGGATTATCAGCTGATACATCAATCATAGTAGTTAAATAATTTTTTAGATCCTTGTCGGTGTAGATCAATTCCATAGCTCTACCACCGAGAACATAAGAAGGTCTAACAATAACTGGATAACCTAATTCATCAACTGCGCTTTTTGCTTCTTTAGCTGTTTGAGCGATACGATTTTCAGGTTGAAGAAAGTTAAATTCTGAAAGAAAGGATTTAAATTTTTCTCTGTTTTCTGCGGTATCTATAGAAGATGATGGGGTTCCTAGTACTTTTATACCGTTTTTTTCAAATTCATCGGTTAGCTTTAATGGAGTTTGCCCTCCAAACTGAACTACGACACCTTCAGGATTCTCATGCCTTATAATTTCGAAAACATCTTCTGTGACTATTGGTTCAAAATAAAGTTTATCTGAGACATCAAAATCAGTGGATACTGTTTCAGGGTTAGAGTTGATCATTATAGTTTCTACTCCTTCCTCTCTAAAAGCTAAAGCTGCTTGAACACAACAATAGTCAAATTCAATTCCTTGACCTATTCTGTTTGGGCCGCTACCAAGAACAACTATTTTCTTATTGCTAGAAACAACAGATTCATTTTCTTGTTCATAGGTTGAATAGAGGTAATTGGTACTGCTATCAAATTCAGCTGCACAAGAGTCAACTCTTTTAAAAACTGGATGAACTTTTAAATTGTATCTATGTTTTCTAACTTTTTCTTCTGGCACATTGAGTAGATTAGCCATTCTTGCATCAGAAAAACCTTTCTTTTTGAAAGATAAGAGTTTTGCTTTATCTAAGTCTGCTAAATCTAATTCTAAAAGTGTATTTTCATACTTAACAAGCTCTCTTATTTGATGCAGAAACCATTTATCAATTTTGCAAGAATCAAAAACTTCATCAAAAGACCAACCACGCCTAAATGCTTCTGCAACATACCAAAGCCTCTTTTCTCCTGGAGTAGATAGTTCTAGTTTAAGAGCGCCATTCCCTTCAGTATCCTTGAGTACAGATGAAAGTCCAAAAAGTCCATTTTCCATAGATCTTACTGCTTTTTGAAATGACTCTTGAAAATTTCTACCAATTGCCATTACTTCTCCTACAGATTTCATCTGTGTTGTTAATCTAGCGTCCGTTTCAGGAAACTTTTCAAAATTAAATCTTGGAATCTTCGTAACTACATAATCAATTGTTGGTTCAAAAGAAGCTGGAGTTTTCCCATCTGTTATATCATTTTTTAATTCGTCTAATGTATAACCTACAGCAAGCAGTGCTGCTACTTTAGCAATAGGAAATCCTGTTGCTTTAGAAGCTAAAGCCGACGATCTGCTGACTCTTGGATTCATTTCAATTACTACCAATCTTCCATCTTCAGGATTCTGTGCAAATTGAACATTTGAACCTCCTGTTTCAACACCTATTCTTCTTAAGATTTTGAAAGATGCATCTCTCATTTCTTGATACTCTTTATCAGTAAGAGTCTGAGCAGGTGCAACTGTAATTGAATCACCGGTATGAACTCCCATTGGGTCAACGTTTTCTATTGAAC
>CAJWAI010000008.1 GCA_913020145.1 uncultured Gammaproteobacteria bacterium
CTATCTGGATAGTTGATAAAACAGAATAAAAATATGACTAAAGAAGTAGAAAAAAATAATTCGAAATCAAAATTTCAAAAATTCACTGAACATGCCTCCAATTTGTTTGAAATGTTTAAAATAATTTTAGGAGGCGCTATTCTTATTTGGGTTTTCTTCTTTTTTCAGCCTCAGAAGTATCTAATAGAAAGCCAAATTGATGATCAGTGCACCTTGGGTGCAAGGGGCCAAGTTACTTGCACTTTTATCAATGATGGAGCTTACGAGGGGTCAACATGTAAAACAGTCATAATAGAAAGACGGAGAGGAGTAGAACATGTAAATAAATTTGATAGTTCAGCTTACGAGTCACCACAAAGAGTATGTTCTGGGTTAATTAAGTCTGGTGATATTGCAGAAAGGAACACATTCGTTCGTTTCTATGATAAATCTGGGAATGAAGTTGATATAAATAAATTCTGTGATTCCGAAGGATACCTCGACGACTGGGGCGATGGGTGTGTATGGTATTTTAAAGAGCAAGCATATTCCAGAGAATAAGAATACGGGGATGGATTAAAGAGCGACGCAAAAAAGTTAATGAAAAAAATTAATTTAAAATCAAAATTTCAAGAATTCGCTGATCAATGGTCTCCAAAAGTTATCGAAGAAATGAATGACTATCAATTTAAGCTGGTAAAAATTGAAAACGATTTTACTTGGCACAAACACGAAGATACTGATGAAACCTTTTTGGTAATCGAAGGCAAGATGGGAATTGAGTTTGAGGATCAGACAGTTGAATTAAGTGAAGGCGAAATGATTGTTATTCCAAAAGGAAAAAAACATAAACCTTATGCAGATAAGGAAGCTAAAATTATGATAATAGAGCCTAAAGGCGTGATAAATACTGGAGATGTTACAAATGACTTTACAGCTGAAAATGATCAATGGGTTTAAATAGATTGAGATGTTTGTAGAGGGAGGTTGTTTTTGTGGCTCGATTCGCTACAAATTTGAAGCTAATGACTATCCTTCTGCTAATTGCCATTGTTCTATATGTAGACGCACTTCAGGAGCTGCATTTGTTTCTTGGACAAAACAATGAAATATAAAATATATGTAGAATTAATATATAATCTGCTTATGTGTGATTGTTGCAAATGCTGCGAGTGCTCTTGCTGCTCAAAGTAAAACCTTAATTTTTAATTCAAACTATATTGATGAAGGTCAATTTCTAAATTAATGAGAGCAACTCTGCAAAGTTTTTAGGTTTATGCATGCTTATGTAATTTTATTTCTTGCAATTGCATTTGAAGTTTTAGGCACAATGCTTTTACCAGCTTCACAAAACTTCACTAAAGTGCTTCCAACTTCGGTTTTACTCATCGCATATGGGGTTTCTTTCTATTTCCTCGCTCTTGTTTCCCAGAAACTGCCACTTTCAATTGTTTATGCATCCTGGGCAGGGCTTGGTGTTTTTTCTGTGGCTATTTTGAGTTATTTTTTTTATAAGCAGGTATTGAATTGGCAAACTATTCTTGGGTTGTTCCTAATTGTCGTTGGAGTTACTATCGTCAATATATATAAAACACATTCCTAAGGAGAAAAAATGGAAACTTACATTTTAATGGCAGCCCTATTAGCATTATTTCAAATTTGGCTTATACCTATGGTCATCAACATAAAGAATCTACCATGGATGATGTCAGCAAGGGATGATGGAGTTGAAGAGTCAGTACTGCTACAAAGAGCTCATCGTGCTTCAAAAAATTTGCAAGAGAGCTTGCCCGTTTTCATGGCACTAGTGTTATTAGCTATGGTCATGAAAGTTGATGTCTCGATCTATGCATGTTGGTGGCTAATATTAAGAGTTGCTCATGGCGCAACTTACTTAGTGGGGATTCCTTATATACGTACGATTGCATTTATTGGATCGATTTATTGCCTGATTATGATGGGAGTCTGTTTACTCTGAGAGATATTCGATGAAGAGAGCACTTTTAATTACCGCATTATTTTCTATGGTTATTCATTCTGGCGAAGTTAATTCATGGGAATGTAATAAATTTGATGGCGCAAAGATTATTAGCCAAGATGGAGAATATTTAGGACAGCTTGGACCAAGTTGGAATAGAGATTCTATTTTCAATTCAAGCTCAGAATATTCTAGTACCTGGTCTTCTGACAGCATCTTTAATGATAATTCAAAGCATGGAAATTCTTATTCCAGCACCTCTGTTTTCAATGAATCAGCATCAAGCCCCCCTCAAATTATTACAGATGATGGCGATGTAAAATATTTGTCTATAGGCCCATCATGGGACTCTAATAGGCTAAATCCATATGACTTTAAATACACTTGCGATTGGGATTAGAATATATTTATGAAAAGAATGATTTTTATAGTATTTCTGGCGATTCTTATCTCTGGATGCCAAGCTACAAATTTAGTGAACTTCAATTCATCAAAGCTTACGCCTGAATATGCTTGCATACTAAATCAGACCTATTCAGAAAATAATGAGGAAATACCTGCTGATATCGCAAAATTTTTACAAGATGAGAAGATAGAATGTGAAGGAAGTTCTGTTAAAGAGTCAGAAGAACCTGAATTTGAGGTCGTAAAAATAATCAAATCAACAGAAAAGAAAGAAAAAGAAACAGAAAAGAAAGAAAAAGAAGATGATGATTTTTTCATTGTCAAAAGACCTCGTATTAAATAGCCATGAAGATTGGCACCCCAAAAGAGATAAAGAATAATGAGAGCAGAGTTGGCTTAACTCCAGAGTCTGTAAAAAAATTATGCTCAAATAACAATGAACTCTTTGTTGAAACTGGAGCAGGTGTTGAGATTGGTTTCACTGATGAAGATTACGAAGCAGCAGGCGCAATAGTTTTAGAATCAGCAAAAAAAGTCTACGCTGAATCAGAACTTATAATTAAAGTAAAAGAACCATTGCCTGAAGAATTTCAATATTTAACAGATCGACATACTGTTTTTACCTACTTACATTTAGCAGCAAACAAAGAACAAGCTAAGGAGTTAGTAAAAACAGGAATTACCGGTATTGCGTATGAAACTGTAACTGCCGAGGATGGAAGACTGCCTTTGTTGGCACCTATGAGTGCCATAGCAGGGCAAATTGGTTTTGTTGTTGGATCGTATTTTTTATTAAAACCAAATAAAGGTTTAGGGGTTCTATTAGACTCTGTTGGTGATATAGCCCCTAGAGTTGTAACAGTTATAGGCGCAGGAGCAGCAGGCACAGAGGCAATTAAAAAGGCTATTGCTACTGGAGCTCATGTAAAAATTATTGACTTATCAGAAGAAAAACTTGAACAATTAAAACAAACATTTGGCGAGGATAAAGTCGAGTATATTATTTCGACTCAGGAAACAATATCGGAAGCCCTAGCAACTTCTGACCTAGTAATAGGCTCGGTATATGTAATAGGCAAACAAGCTCCCAAAGTGATTACTAAGGACATGATTACTGCAATGAAACCAGGGAGCGTAATAGTAGATATTGCTATTGATCAAGGCGGATGTATTGAAACTAGTAGACCGACGACGCATGATGATCCTGTATTTATACATGATGGCGTTATTCATTATTGTGTGACTAATATGCCAGGAGCTGTGCCTCTTACAGCTACATTAGCTCTTAATAAAGCAACTATGCCTCATATTGAAGCGTTAGCAAGAGAGGGAATAATACAAGCTTTAGATTCTGATAAACACCTAGCAAATGGTTTAAATATGAAAAATGGTGAGATAATACATCCAGCCATCAAAGAGGCTTTGGAGGAGTAAGATAGTAATGGAATATCTCGATTCATTATTAGAGTGGGGCATGTGGTCAGCCTTGATCACAATTATTGCCACAGCACTTGTATATCAAGTTTTAAAACATCGTCTGGAACAAGATGAGATCGGCAAGTATTTTGTGATTGGTTGTCTATATACTGCTATTTTCATCATTCTTATGATTTTTGGTTTGGTTATGGTCGTAGATGAAGTTGTTTCTACTTCGGGTGATTTTATTTAACTTTTATGTCAATATTTAATACTTACTTAGGAGAATACAAATATGAAAACATTTATTAAATGGTTAATTAGACTAGCAGCATTAGGAATAATTGGATTCGGCTTATATGAAGCTTTTACCGGATATTCTACAGCAGAGGGTTTACTCGTTGCTGGAGTTGGAGCTGTAGGCTACTTTCTGGCTGGTCCAGTTGCAGCTGTTTCAGCATTTTTTTTAAACTTTATTGATCTAGGAGATAGCTAAAATGTATAAAAACTATAAATTCGACGTCATTACTGAAGCATCAGTACCAGGGGCAAAAGTTCAAGTAGTAACTTTTCCATTACTTAGAGGATCTGATGATGTAAACACAGCAGAACACCTCTACTTTGCTAATGAAGCTGGCATGAAGCTAAAAATGGTCAAAATTGAATTAAAAGATTCATCCTTAAGAGTTGAGCCAGGAGCTTTATATCATATGTGTGGAGATCTAGAAATGGTTACTTCTACAGGCGGCGGTGTCTTCAAAGGTCTTGCTAGAAAAATGACATCTGGTGAATCGTTTTTTGTGAACGAGATTAAAGGTACAGGAACTATATATTTAGAGCCTACCTTTGGGCATTTTTTATTACATGATATTAAAAAGGATGCAAAAGGAGTTATTTGCGATAAGGGCATGTTTTTTGCTGGAACAAGTGGACTAGATATTGGAGCTGCTATACAAAAAAATATCTCAGCAGGACTATTTGGTGGAGAAGGTCTATTCCAAACAAAAGTTACAGGAGAAGGTATAGCTATACTATTTTCTCCAGTCCCAGTTGAAGAGATACAAGAAGTAGAGCTTAAGAATGAAAAACTTTCTGTAGATGGTAATTTTGCTTTGATGAGAACAGATGGTGTGAGCTTTAAAGCTGAAAAAAGTAGTAAAAGCTGGTTAGCAACATCAGTATCTGGAGAAGGATTACTTCAAACTTTCCAAGGCGAAGGCACAGTATGGATTGCTCCCACACAAGTAGTTTATGAAAGAATGGCATATGGTGATCTTAATGCTTTATCAGGAGCTCCTGGAAGTTCTAATAATAAGGCGACAGGCAAAAAAGGCAAAAAGAATATGAGGGCTTTAATGGATCTCATAGGCGACTAACATTTAGATATGGAAAAACAAGATAAAATTGCATTGATAGCAATCTTTTGTTTGCTTTGCGCAGCCACATTCGCCTTAATGTATCTAGTAAAGATCGTAGGCGGTTGGTTTTTTGATATAGATGATCTTGGGTATGGGTTTAAAGAGGCTTTACCTATAGCTGTAATACTTAGTTTTGTAATAATAACTATCTTCGCTTTGTTTGGTGGTGATGGAATTATTTTTGGTGAGATACCATTTATGATTGCTGGATTTTTTATTTTTGTCCTGTTCTTTACTATCTCTTTAGCATGGCTTTACTGAGTTAATGATTTTACGCAAGGTTGGAATAGGCTTTGCCTATTTATGCATCTATACAACACCCATACAGGTATTCTTTTTTGTATGGATGCTAATAATGATTTTTCAGACTGAGTATGGAGTTTTTACCTTAAGCACCAAAATATTTTTAGTTGAAAAGCTTGAATTTTTGCATGACTGGATCTACTCATGGTTCTGGAATGATTTTCTAGATTTTTGGTACCAATTCCCAGCTTTAATAATGGTTACACTTAAAGCAATAGTTAATACTTGGCTAGGTTTTTGGCTTCTTAAAAAATTAAAGTAAACAAAAATGAGCAATAATCTAGCAACTAAAGATATAAAAAATCTATTTCACCCAGCAACTAACTTAAAAGTTCATGAACATGGGCAGCCCCTAATTTTAGATCGAGGCGATGGTATTTATGTATATGACGTTGAAGGTAATAAATACATAGAAGGCCTTGCTGGATTATGGTGCAATGCACTAGGTTTCGGTAATGAAGAATTAGTCGAAGCAGCAGCCAAGCAGATGCAAAAGTATGGATATGGTTCTCTGTTTGCGTCTAAGAGCCATGAGCCGGCGATTATGTTATCTGAAAAACTCATGGAAATGTCACCTTTCGATGATGGTAAGGTATTTTTTGGAAGCTCAGGCGGAGATGCAAATGATACGCAGTATAAGCTTTTCACTTATTTAAATAATGCGTTAGGTAAACCACATAAGAAGAAATTTCTTGGTAGAAAAAAGGGCTATCATGGCATTACTGTTGCTAGTGGCAGCATGACTGGAATTCCTGCTAATCATAAGCTGTTTGACTTACCAATTTCAGGCTTCTTTCATACAGATACACCACACTACTACCGTGAAGGATTAGACAATGAAACGGAAGCAGAATTTTTAGATCGAATCACAGAAAACTTAGAAAATTTGATCATCAAAGAGGGTGCTGATAATTTCTCAGCCATGATTGCTGAACCATTAATAGGAGCAGGAGGTGTTATCATTCCACCGGAAGGCTATTTCCCTAAAATCCAAAGTGTTTTGGAAAAATATGATATTCATTTAATAGATGATGAAGTTATATGTGGTTTTGGTAGAACGGGTAATTGTTGGGGGTATGAAACTTTCTCAATAAAACCATCTTCTATGACTATTGCTAAAGCACTTTCATCGGGCTATATGCCTATCAGCGCTGTAATTGTCTCAGAAGAAATTTTTGAACCTATAAAACATGCAAGTGGAGATGTAGGTGTTTTTGCACATGGGTATACTTACTCTGGACATCCTGTCTCATGTGCAGTAGCTCTTAAAACACTGGAAATTTATGAAAGAACTAAACTTTTCTCACATGTTAGTGAGGTGTCTATACACTTCCAAAATAGAGTCGCTAAACTCGCATCTTATGATCATGTAGGAGAAGCTAGAGGTGTAGGTTTGGTTGCAGGCATTGAGCTTGTAAAAGACAAAGAAACAAAAGAAAATTTCGAGCCTTATGGAAAGATAGGAATGCTTTTAGCAGATGCTTGTCAAAAAAATGGGCTAATTGTTCGAGCAATTGGAGATGTTATCGCTATTTGCCCCCCTCTTATCATTACAGAATCACAAATTGATGAATTATTTGATATTCTTGAAACTTCTATAGAAGAAGTTTTTAAAAAAAATTAAGGATAAAGCAAAATGTTGCCAGACATATTAAAAAATAATCTATCTGTGCCTGTAGTTGGGGCTCCTCTTTTTATTATCTCAAGACCAGAACTAGTAATTGCACAATGTAAGGCTGGAGTTGTTGGATCATTCCCTGCTTTAAATGCAAGGCCCCAAGAATTGCTATCTGATTGGATAAAAGAAATTAAAGATGAGCTAGGCCAATATAAGGAAGACAATCCTGAAGCAAAGGTTGCGCCATTTGCAGTCAATCAAATTTGCCATTTATCAAATGACAGGCTTTTTAAAGATGTTGAGACCTGTGTTAAGCATGAAGCTCCAATTATTATTACTTCACTCAGACCACCGGAAGACTTAGTGAAAGCAGCTCATTCATATGGAGGTCTCGTTTTTCATGATGTTATTAGTACAAGACATGCACAAAAAGCAGTTGAACAAGGTGTAGATGGTTTAATACTAGTTTGTGCTGGAGCTGGCGGGCATGCGGGGGCTTTATCACCCTTTGCTTTATTAAGAGAAACGAGAGAATGGTATGACGGTACTATACTTTTGTCTGGGTCGATATCTGATGGTTATTCTGTAGCTAGCGCATTAGCATTGGGAGCTGATCTTGCTTATATTGGAACAAGTTTTATAGCAACTAATGAATCTGAAGCGGACGATAATTACAAAAAGATGTTAGTAGAGTCGGCAGCTAAAGATATTGTGTATACAAATTACTTTAGTGGAGTTCATGGCAACTATCTAAGCCCCTCAGTTGAGCGAGCTGGAATGGATCCCGCTAATTTACCTGAAGCTGATAAAACAAAAATGGATTTCAATTCCGGAGGTAATGCATCAGCAAAAGTATGGAAAGATATTTATGGGTCTGGCCAAGGAATAAATGCCATTAAGGAAACAGTAAGCGTCAGCACTTTAGTCAACCAACTGTCAAAAGAATTTAAACAAGCACAAGAAGAATTCGCGAAAAAATCAGGTAGCTACTAAAGATTTTGTGAATCTATAAAGTATAATGATTCTGTGGAAGTAGCAGCATTTATATTATCAATTTTTGCACTAATCTTTGCTTTGATTGGTGTCGGCTTATCTATGCGAGCACTTTATATAATCGGTGTAAACGCTGGACTTGATAAAAAATTTGATGCTAACCCAGTAACTAGAAAAACAGAAGTTAGCCAAGCATTCAAAAAGCCAATTAGAACAGAAGGAAATAAAATTATTTATAGCGAAGACCCATTAGTTTATGTAATTGAAGATTTTATTTCAGATGAGGAGTGCACACATTTTGTGAATGCTTCAAATACAAAATTGCAAAGAGCAAAGACAATTGGAGGCAAGGATGGTATCTATCATGAAAATAGAACAGGAAGTAATTGCTGGATTGATCATAATCATTCAAATGCTACAACAGATCTAGGACAAAGGATTGCTGACCTTATTGGATTCCCGCTCAAAAATGCAGAGTCATATCAGGTAGTTTATTACACTGGAGGAACACAATATAACGATCATCATGATGCCTTTGACTATGAAACAGAAGAAGGCAAAAAGCATCTTCAAAGGGGCGGCCAGAGAATCTATACAGCACTAGGTTATCTGAATGATGTAGAAGAAGGCGGCGCAACTGAATTTAAAGATTTAAATATTTCGATTGCACCAAAAAAAGGATCTTTATTAGTCTGGAAAAATGTTCTTTCTGGCACAACTAAAATTCATCCAGAATCATTACATGCTGGTAGGCCAGTGACTAAAGGCGAAAAGTACGCTTTTAACCTTTGGTTTAGGGAAAATAAGTTTGTCTAATAGATGGATGTTTCTTTCATTCTTGACGATCTAAACGAGGCTCAGCGAGAAGCTGTAACTTCTGAATCTAGAAAACTTTTAGTTCTTGCTGGCGCAGGCTCAGGCAAAACTAAAGTATTAGTACACCGGATTGCTTGGCTTATAAAAGCAGCTTCAAGTTCCACTCATAGCATCTTAGCTGTCACATTTACCAATAAAGCAGCTAATGAGATGACAGGCAGGATTGAACATATTCTCGATCAACCAATTCCTGAAATGTGGTGTGGGACCTTCCATTCAATATCAAACAGAATTCTCAGGCGGCACAGCAAAGAAGCCGGACTGGAAAAAGAATTTGCCATATTGGATAGCGATGATCAATTGAGAATAATAAAACGAATTCTAAAACAATTAGATATCGATGATGAACAATGGCCTCCTGAAAAAGTAAGATGGCAAATAAACACATGGAAAGATGAAGCTTTGCGGTCAAAGGACATAGATGACCAAGGTGATTTCAATATTGAGATGTTAAAACGTATATACACTCATTATGAAAACTATATGGCAAAAGAGAACTTATTAGATTTTGCAGAATTAATTTTAAAATCCTATGAATTGATAAAAACAAATAAAACAATTAAAGATTTATATAGGAAAAAATTTAAACATATATTAATTGATGAATTTCAAGACACTAATTCATTACAGTTTAAATGGATTAAAAACTTAATTGATTCTGATACCACTATTTCAGCTGTTGGCGATGATGATCAATCGATATATGGATGGCGGGGAGCAAAAATTGAGAATATTAATAAGTTTGCTAAAGAGAAAGAGACAGAGATCGTTAGACTAGAACAAAATTATAGGTCTACAGCAAATATACTAAACGCAGCTAACGCTGTCATTGGACAAAACTCAAATAGGCTTGGCAAAAAGCTTTGGACCAAAGGTAATGACGGAGACAAAATAGAAGTCTTCGAAGCATACAACGAACAGGAAGAAGCAAATTATATTTCTGAAAATGCCCATACCATTTTTGATGCAGGCGATCATTATAAGGATATGGCTGTTTTGTATAGGTCAAATGCTCAATCTAGAACAATTGAAGAGGCGCTACTTAGGCAAAATATACCTTATGTAATATATGGCGGCGTTAGATTCTATGAAAGGTTAGAAATTAAAAATGTTTTGAGCTATTTAAGGATAATTATTAACTCAAACGACAATAATGCTTTTGAAAGATCTATAGGAGTTCCAACAAGAGGTGTAGGAGAAAAGACTTTAGCAAATATAAGAAATTTTGGAGAGCAAAACGATATCTCTTTATTTCAAGCTTCTAAACAAATGATTAAAACTGAAAGTATTAAGGGTAAAGCAGGCGCTTCTATATCTTCATTTATTAATCTTATTGAAAACTCGGCAGAAAAAATTAATGAAACTCCTTCAGATGAATTTGTAGAAATGATAATCAATGAAAGTGGTTTAATTGATCATCACATGAAAGAACCAGGAGAAAAAGGACGTATTAGAGTTGAAAATATAAATGAGCTTATATCTGCGGTGAAAACTTTTGAAACGATAAACAAGCATGAAGATATGTCAGAGTATGGTTCTTTTATCTCTGCTTTTTTAAGTTCAGTGTCCTTAGATATGGGTGAGACACAAGCAGCTAAATCAGATGATGCTGTTCAACTAATGACCATACACTCAGCAAAAGGGCTGGAATTCAAATATGTTTTTATGGTTGGTATGGAAGAGTCATTATTCCCACACTCACGTTCGACAGAAAATATTAATGAATTAGAAGAAGAAAGGAGACTTTGTTATGTTGGAATTACCAGAGCAAGACATAAGCTTTATCTCACATATACAGAGTTTAGAAGGCTATATGGACAAGACTCTTATAACCCTCCTTCTAGGTTTATCAATGAAATTCCAAATGAGCATCTTGAATTTGTCCGACCAAAACAATCCTATAAATCAGCTTTTTTTGGAACATCATCGCTTGATAATACAGATACTGGAACCCCTTTTAATCTTGGCGAGATTGTTAGACATAAAGTTTTTGGAGAAGGGGTTGTGCTAAGCATAGAAGGTCAAGGTGATGCTTCAAGAATGCAAATTAATTTTAATACAGTAGGAACTAAATGGTTAGTTACAGCTTATGCAGATCTAGAAAAAATATAATGACGCTAAAGATAGAACACAAAGGACTAATTGATTATGAATCTTGTATTGCAGACATGAAGCAATTAGTAGAATCCCAACCTAACTATCACTCGATATGGGTCCTAGAACATAATCCAGTATTTACCATTGGCATAAGTGAGAAGGACACTAAGGAAGACAAGAAAAAGGATCCGCCATTTATTAAGACAGATAGAGGAGGAAAGATTACTTATCATGGTCCTGGACAGAAGATTTTCTACTTTATTTTAAATCTAAAAGATGTTCCATTCCGACCAACAGATTTAACTAAGAATGTATTACAGAAAACCTCCGATACTTTGAATGGATATGGTCTTGAAAATAAGATTAATCTAGAAGATCCCGGAATATATTTAGAAAATAAAAAACTAGCTTCAGTAGGTATGAGAATCAGAAGAAATTACTCTTATCATGGACTTAGCATTAACTTTGATACTAATTTATCAACATTTAATACGATTAAACCTTGCGGATTAGCGGTCCAAGCTTGTAATCTAAACCAATATATAGATATTAGTATTGATGAACTTACATCTGATCTTATAGATGCGTATAAGGAATTAGTAAAAGCAAAATGATAGATATTATTCCAACAGTTAAGATTACCAACCATGCAGGTGTTAAATCTATTAAAGATGGGATGAAGGGAAATTCATATTCACTTGTTGAAAGAGAAAAAAAACCTAGTTGGATTAGAATGACAGCTAATCAGGCAAATAAAAATTACACTCTTATTAAAGATAAAGTAAAAGATTTACATCTAAGCACGGTATGCGAGGAAGCAAAATGTCCTAACCTGTCAGAGTGCTGGTCTAGAGGCACAGCTACATTCATGCTGATGGGCGATACTTGTACAAGAGCATGTCAGTTTTGTTCAGTAAATACTGGAAATCCAAATGGTTGGCTTGACAAAGATGAGCCAGAAAAGATAGCAAATACTATTTCTGCAATGAACCTTAAATATATTGTTTTAACTTGTGTTAATAGAGACGATATTGCTGATGGAGGTGCTGAACATTTCGCTAATACAGTAAAGGCTATTAAAAGTAAGGATAGTAATATCGAAGTTGAGGTACTAACATCAGATTTTAATGGCTCGAGAGATGCTATCCGTACAGTAGTCCAATCACCAATTAAAGTATTTGCTCAAAATATTGAAACAGTAAAGCGACTTACACACCCTATAAGAGATCCAAGAGCAGGATACGCTAAAACACTTAAAGTTTTAAAAGCCGCCAAAGAAATTAATCCAAATATTATTACTAAGACCAGTCTCATAGTAGGTTTAGGGGAAACAGATGCTGAGATTTATCAGACTTTTGAAGACTTGAGAAATCATGATGTAGATATTATTACTTTAGGCCAATATCTAAGACCAACACTAAATCATCACCCCATAGATAGGTGGGTAAAACCAAAACAATTTGATCAATATAGAGAAAAAGGCCTAAAATATGGTTTTCTTGAAGTGATCTCTGGTCCTATGGTTAGGTCTAGTTATAGAGCTGAAAGAGCATTAGATTTTAATAACGCAGGATTATAAAAATGATAGTAATTTCACCAGCAAAACGTTTAAGCAACAAGGCTTGCGATATTATTTTGAATGCAACTACTCCTGCCTTCGATGAAGAAGCGAACCTTTTAGCTAAGCAGCTAGAAAAACTAAATGTATCGGATCTAGCAAACCTAATGGGCGTAAGCGATAGCATTGCAGAACTTAATGTTGAAAGATTTAAAAGTTGGGGCAATATAAAAAAAGAAGAAAAAAGGGCTATTTTTCAATTTGAAGGCGATGTGTTTAAACACCTTGATGCTAGGAACTTAGATAATGATGATATCGCCTATATGAATCAAAGATTAAGAATACTTTCAGGAATATATGGTCTTCTTAGACCTTCAGATGAGATGAATCCATATAGATTAGAGATGGGAACCAAACATAACTTTGGAAATTCAAAAAATTTATATGATTTTTGGGGAGATAAGATTGCTAATCAAATTAAACTTGAGACAAAAGGCAGCATTCTTTTTAATCTAGCTTCAGAAGAGTACTTTTCATCAATAAAAAAATATACAGAACCGTTGAAAGTAATCGATTTTAAGTTTTTAACAGTCTCTGGCGGCAAAGAAAGAGTGATTGGAGTTATAGCAAAAAGAGCTAGAGGTGAAATGGCAAGGTTTTTAATTGAAAATAGAATAGAAAACACCAAGGGAATAGAGAATTTTTCCTCAATGGGTTTCAAATTTAAAGATTTTGAGAATAATACTTTTACTTTTATTACTTCCTAGACTCTTTAGCTAATAAATCATCAACTATTTCTAAAAGTTCGTCTACATGTTTAAAAGTTTCGTGAAAAGAAAAAACAACTTCACGATCACGACTTAAAAGAAGTAAGCCTTCCTTCAGTTTTTTCAATTGGTCTATATTGCTCATACTATGCTGTTATTCTAATGAACTTTTGGATTAATGTAACGTCAAAATATCTTGAAAAAATGCGAAAAATAGTGGTAATATACTCACCCATTTGTTTTACAATAAGCATTGGTTATAATACAATATAAATATGAGTTATGCATTAGCATTAGCAAATCCTGGTTCAGACCTAAATAGGTACTTAGCTCAGGTTTATGCAACCCCAATACTCTCGCGCGAAGAGGAGCTCGAGCTTACGCAAGAATTCTATGCAACTGAGGATGTAGAGGTAGCACACGAGCTTGTAATTGCTCATTTGAGATTTGTTATTCATATAGCTAAATCTTATGCTGGGTATGGCCTTCCACTTGCAGATATTATTCAAGAAGGAAATCTAGGCCTAATAAAGGCTGTAAAGAGATTTGATCCTAATAAAGGAGTGAGACTAGTATCCTTTGCTGTTCATTGGATTAAAGCTGAGATACATGAATTCATTCTTAAAAATTGGAGAATAGTAAAGATCGCGACTACAAAAGCTCAGAGGAAGTTATTCTTTAATCTTAGAAGTAAAAAGAAAGGTACAGGATGGCTAACCGATAAAGAAGCAAAAAAAATAGCCGCTGATTTAGACGTTTCATATAGAGAAGTCATGCATATGGAGAATAGATTAAATTCAACAGACACACCTTTTGATTTGCCTACCGATGAAGAAGATGATGAAAGAGCTTTTTCACCAAACCAATATTTACAAGACAACTCTTTTAACCCTGAGTTAACTGCTGAACAAGATAACTGGGAAAAAGTTAATCATACAGCTCTCTTAGACAACATTTCTTGCTTGGATAGAAGATCTCAAGACATAATTCGCACTAGGTGGTTGGAAGACAATAAGCTAACCTTAAATGAACTAGCTGATAGATATTCAGTATCGGCAGAAAGAATAAGACAAATAGAAGCAAAAGCTTTTAAAAAACTTAAAACAGCTTTAGTTAATGTCTAAACTTCAAATCAGCCTTAATGGTTCGGCTGTAAAATTAAACTCTGATAATCTTACGGATCTCTTAAATAATAATGCTCCTAAGGATAGACCATTTGCAATCGAGATTAATGGCATAATAGTTCCTAGTTCAGACTTTGAAAATTTTAAACTAACAAATAATGATACAGTCGAAATCATCACAGCAGTTGGGGGCGGATAGCCTTACAATAGGCACGCATACATACTCATCAAGACTTATTGTTGGAACTGGCAAATACCCTTCCGAAGATATTGCAAAAAAAGCTATAGACTTATCAGGCTCTGAGCTTGTCACTCTTGCACTAAAAAGATTTAATGAGGAAGAAAGTTCAGAAAACATTCTAAGACCAATTGGCAATAGGAAATTATTACCTAATACAGCAGGTGTATTAACGGCAAACGAAGCTGTCAGATCAGCACATATTTCAAAAGAACTCTTCAAAAGCAATTTACTTAAACTTGAAATTATAAGTTCACCGGAAAACCTTGATCCAAATATGGAAGAAACACTTAAGGCTGCAAAATCTTTGAGCAATGAAGATTTTGAGATTTATGTTTACTGCGACAGAGATATAGATAATTGTAAAAAATTGGAAGATATGGGCTGTGTGGCAATAATGCCTCTTGGCTCATCAATTGGATCTGGCAGAGGATTCGATAATCTTTCTGATTTAGAAAATTTGCGCTCGAAAATTTCTCAAATTTTAATAGTTGATGCAGGGCTAGGGGTGCCATCTGAGGCATCGAAAGTCATGGAGATGGGATATGATGCAGTACTAGTTAATAGCGCTATTGCCAAAGCCAAGGACCCAACCAAAATGGCAAAATCATTTAAAAAGGGAGTTGAAGCAGGAAGATTGTCATATCTTGCAGGGAGAATTCCCATATCAGACCAAGCAAAAGCAAGCTCACCTGTATCATTTCTAAAATGATTAAAACTTTTAGTTCAAGAGCAGGAAGATTATCAGATACTAATAAAAGATTCTTAAAAATAGATTCAAAATCAATACTAAAGCTTGGGGAAAAACCTAAATCCACTAAACCAATTGTTATGGATGTTGGTTTTGGGGATGCACAATCTTTTATCTATGATGTAACGGAAAATAAGGATTATGTTTTTATTGGAATTGAGCCATATAAAAAAGGTTTTGCTAGAGCCGTACAATTCTATGAAGAAAATTTTCCTAAAAATATGTTTCTATTTAATGGTGATGCACGTGAATTCTTTAAGGAGATTAAATACAAAGCGAATTTTATAAGAATTCATTTTCCTGACCCCTGGCCAAAGAAAAAACATATTAAAAGAAGACTAATAACGAAAAACTTTCTTTTAACTTCATGGAATATCTTAAAAAAAAATGGGAGCTTAGAGATAATCACGGATTCCTTTATATATCAAAGACATATAGAGGAGCTTATAAGTTGTCAAAACTATTTTAAACAAATCAAAGACTTTCCTATCTCTTATCAAATTTCAACATTTAATAAAAAGGCGTTAACAAAGGGCCATACTATAAAAGAATATGTTCTAGAGAAAATTAGCTGAAGTATTGACCCATAAGCACATACAGCATTCTTTCAGCTAATTGAAAAACGAAGAAAGCAACAAGAGGGCTAAGATCAAATCCACCTGCTGGCGGGATTACATTTCTAAAAATTGAGACAGTATTTTCATATAGTTCTTGGATTAAGGATGTTAATGAGTTAAAAAAATTAGCTCCAAAAGCATAAATCCAACTTAAAACCACGCCAGCAATAACTATAAACTTTAATATCCCTATAAGAATCATAGCTGTTTCAAATATGGCTAAATTTACGATTGTTGCTATATCAAATGGCGTAATTAGGTAGAAAATTGCCCCATTAATTAAAAGTGCAGCAAAAAGAAGGCCAATATTTATTTTTTTGTAATGAATATTGAAAATAACCAACAAAGGAAATAATAATATTTTTAATACTCTTGCAATCTTGTTATAACTATCAGCTTTCGCTAGATCAATTAAAAATAAAATTAAGATTAAATATATAACAATAGTTTTTAGGTTTAGTAACAAATTTATACCAATCTCGTTATCCATTATTATTTTCTCTTTCCAAATATGACAGTACCCAGTCTGACCATATTTGAATCGCAAGATATGGCAACTTGATAGTCATTAGACATTCCCATTGAGAGAATTTCAATTTCATTATTTATTTTCTTTATTTTTTCAAATAATTTTTTTGCTTGGCTGAACTGCTGCTTTCTGGTTACGTTATCAATATTATTTTCTGATATTACCATGATGCCTTTTATGCTCACATTGGAATTTCGATCATGATTTTTAACAATATTAATAATTTCATTTTCTGAAAATCCACCTTTTGTTTTTTCAGACCCTAATTTAAGTTGTAGAAGTATTTTGGTTGATATGTTTGTCTCTGCATTAATCAAAATTTCATATATTTTCTGGCGAGATATTGAATGAATAATATACGAAGACTCGATAATCTTGGGAAGTTTGTTTGATTGTATATTGCCAAGAAAATGCCATCTAATGTCGTCGGGAAGTTGATTCTTCTTTTCGACTAACTCTTGAAGAAAGTTTTCCCCAAAATCTCTATGGCCTTGATTATAAAGGCTTAGGATCTTCTCTCCTGTCTGGCCCTTTGAAACCGCAATTAGACCTACTTCAGAGCCCAACTCTTTTTTTATTCTATTGTATGTCTCTAGGTTCATCATTAATCTCTCTACATTTAGGCGGCAGAGAATCCATATTTAGTCTTCTAAAATCTTCTCTAGCATTATTTGTTTGCGATCTATTTTTAAAAGGGCCAACAACGACTATATAATTGAAATTATTAGCACTCTCAACATTTTCAACTTTTGCTACATAGTTAATTCTTTCTAATTGCTTAACTTGGCTTTCAGCAGCTTGTTGAGATTTGAAACTACCAGATTGAACAAAATATTCACAATCTATAAGTGAAATTTCTTCCAATTCATCGATAGTTGCAAAAAGATCTTCTTCTAAAATACTTTGGAACTCAAATTCTATATCTGAAGAATTAAATCTGTCTAAGTCTAAAAATTCCCTTTCATCTTTAAGTAAAAAGAAGGCCATTACTAAAACTATAAATATTATTTCTGTTATGACGATTATTACTGTTTTAATTTTTAATGGAAATTTCTTATTTTGGTAAGAGATGTTGGCCATCTTACATCTTCTCTAGTGGCTTAACATTTAGAATCCTAAAACTATTTGCAAGCACAACCCTAGTTGCTAAGGTCAAAAGTAGTCTTGAATTTTCTATTTTTTCCTCATCATTTATGACTGGATTTTGCTCATAAAAAGTATGAAAAGCCGCTGATAGATCTTTGACATAGTGAACTAACGAATGAGGAGATCTTTCATCTGTGTATCTCTCTAAGAAATGTGGGAAGTTTAATAGTTTATTAACAATATCAAAATTCTTTTCTATTTCTTTATCATCAACCTGAATATCAGGGTCAAAATTCTTTTTGGTTAATATAGAGCAACATCTCACATGCGCATATTGAGAATAAAAGTAAGGATTATTTTTACTCTCATCTTTAGCTAAATTAATATCAAAATCCATTGGGTGATCAGATTTTTTTTCAAGGAAGAAGAATTTAATTACATCAGGACCAAGTTCCTTTCTTAACTCTTCTAAAGAATAGAACTCGCCTTTCCTTGTAGACATTGCCCTTTTATTGCCATCTTCATAAAGATTAACTAATTGATAAAGCATAAATTCAATTTCTTGTTCCTTGCTTTTCATCACATCAAATGCAGCAGTTAATCTTGTTATATATCCATGATGATCAGCTCCAAAAATATTTATACATAAGTCATAGTCCCTATCTATTTTGTTTTTATGATATCCAACATCAGTTAAGTAATAAGTAGGTTCTCCATTTTCTCTTAATAACACTCTATCTTTATCATCTTTGAATTCTGTAGTTCTAAACCAGATGGCATCATCCCTAGAGAATGTATGGCCAGCTTTTTCAATTGCTGATAGAGATTTTGATAGGTCAGAATCTGAATCTTGTATAGACCCAAGAGAACTCTCATGAAACCAATTATCATGGACAATATCAAAGCTATGAAGTTCTTGTTTTATAGTGTCGAGAATATTCGCTACTGAGAAATTTTTTGCTGCTTCCCATTCATTAGCATGGTTTGTTTGAAAATATTCAGAGATTTGATCCAAAGCCTTTTCTTTATCGTCAGAGAGCTCCTCTGATTTAAGAGCAATATCAACTTTTCCATGATCTTTTGAGAATTCTTGTGCAAGTTCATGTATGTAGCTACCTTCATACATGCCATCAATATTGAAGTTCTTTATATATGCTTTTACAAGTATGCTGCTTATAAGTATAGATATCTGTCTTCCAGCATCATTTACATAATATTCTTTTGTTACTTTGTAGCCTGAATTTTCTAGTAAGTTTGATAAGGCCATTCCAAGAATAGCTCCTCTTCCATGACCAACATGCAGCGGTCCAGTGGGGTTAGATGATACAAATTCAATTAATATTTTGCCTTTATTTTTTTCATTTTTGCCCCACTCTGAATCTAACTTCACTATTTCTTTCAATAAGAGGCTTTTCTCATTGCTAGTTAGGTAGACATTAATAAATCCAGCGCCCTCAACAGCTAATGACTTAATAGATGGCAAAGTTAAATGTTCAACCAAAGATTCTGCTACTTCTCTAGGATTCATGCTAAATGTTTTAGCTAGTTTTAAGGCACAACTTGTAGAATAATCTCCATGGCTCTCTTCATCATTAATTTCAAAATATATCTGATTTAAGATCTCTTCACTAATCTCCACACTTTTTTCGGCTGCTTTATTTTTAACAACTTCGACTAGTTTTTTATTTAATCTATCTAAAATCATTCTTTACTTCTGCTTACATAAGACCCATCGCGTGTATCAATTTTTATAATATCTCCTTCATTAACAAATAAAGGCACTTGTATCTCTTTTCCAGACGAGATTAAAGCTGGTTTCAACGTATTTGACACTGTATCACCCTTAAGCCCTGGCTCAGTTTTAATTATTTCCTTATTCACAAAATTCGGTGGTTCAATATTGAGAACTTCTCCATTCCAAAAAAGTATTTTGCATTCTTCCTCACCATCAAACCAATCCTTAACACTATTTAGCTTATCAAATGGCACTTCAATTTGTTCGAAGCTTGATTGATCCATAAATACGAAGTTTTTACCTTCTGAATATAGGAATTGAAAGTCTTTTTCTAATATATCTGCTTGTTCGACATTCTCTCCTGATTTAAATGTTCGCTCCCAGACCTTTTGGGTACGGAGATTATAGAGTTTTGTTCGCATGACAGCTTGCCCCTTGCCAGGCTTATGAAATTCGTATGAAATTATCGAACAAGGCTCACCTTCTATAAGAATTTTTAGGCCCTGTTTGAACTGATTAGTGGAATATTTCATCAATAACTATTAGATTCATTAATATGGCAAAGTCTATTTTACAACCTTTACTATTTCTTTGTATCTCAGTAGTGACATTTTTAGTCTCTTATCTCCTCGCATCAACAGTGCAAGTAGGGACTATTGCTGAGGGTGGCCTATCGTTAATTATGATTGTTATGTTCCTCTCTTTTTTTATTCATTGGGTGATGTTTATTCCTTCTTATATCTTCCAAACTGAAAAATTTTATGATTTAACAGGATCCTTAACGTATATAACACTCTTAAGCCTTGTAATCTACATCAAGCAATTAGCGGTGCATTCAGTTTTGGACTTAAGGACAATATTGATATTTTCTTGCATCATAATTTGGACTGTAAGACTAGGAAGCTTCCTCTTTTGGCGAGTTTTAAAAGATGGTGAAGATAAAAGGTTTAGGACTATTTTGCCTAGTTTTTCACAGCTATTTATGACTTGGACATTGTCAGCTGCATGGGTATTCATTCAGTCTCTTGCAGCATTAGTTGCTCTAACATCTCTTGAACAACAGCCATTTGGCATAATAGGCTCTATTGGTCTAGGTCTCTGGATTTTTGGTTTTGGCTTTCAAGTAATTGCAGATCATCAAAAAACTCAGTTTAGAGCTAATGCAGCAAATGAGGGCAACTTCATAAAAGAAGGTTTATGGAGTATTTCAAGGCATCCAAACTATTTTGGTGAAATAGCTCTCTGGACCGGAATAGCTTTAATGGCTTTGCCCGTAATGTCAGGTTTGCAGTATGTTTCACTGATATCTCCTTTATTTGGATTCTTATTAATATATTTTGTAAGTGGCGTAAGACTTTTAGAAAATAAAGCAAATAAGAAATGGGGCAATGATCCTGACTATCAAGAATATAAAAAAAATACACCCGTATTTTTTCCTAAATTCTCTAGAAAAAGGACATAAAACCGAAAATTAGGTATATATTTATTACTTAATTTTAGATACTTTTAACCGCTAAGTAGGTGTAAAATTACACTAATTTGATATATTTAACCGATCAAGTTTAGAAAGGGGTAATACATATGAGAACATATTTTTATTTGTTATCTTTATTGGCATTTTTTGCATTTTCAGAAAATACCGATATTGAAGAAATCTTAACTGAGAATGAAAGTAATTTTTCACTCTCAGAAAAATCACAGAGCCAAGTAAATGAGCTGTCGACTGAGAAAGATTCATTGCTTGCAGAATGGAAGGTAGTAGTTAAACAAGTCGAAGGTTTAAAAATCTACAATGAACAAAAAAGACGTCAAATTAAAGCTCAAGAAGAAAGGCTCGTTACATTAGCAGAGCAAACTAGACAAGTAGTTGTTATTCAAAGGCAGATCCCACCTTTAATGGAAAGAATGGCAGACAGTCTTGAGCAGTTTGTTAATTTAGATGCACCATTTTCATTAGATGAAAGAACTAAAAGAATAAACCAAGTAAGGGCTACACTTTCAGATCCAAAAGTTACAGCATCAGAGCAAGTTAGACAGGTATTAGAAGCTTACAACATTGAAAGAGAATATGGCAGAACGATTGAAACATATGAAGATGCCATAGTAATAGATGGTGAAGAAAAGGTAGTTAATATTCTAAGAATTGGCCGACTTGCACTTCTTTATCAACTTAAAGATCAAAGCCAAGCTGGTATCTGGGATCCAGAACAAAACGATTGGGTCGAAGTTAGCGGCTATAGAATACCAATTCGAGATGGTATTAGAATGGCAAATAAAACAGCCCCACTTGATCTACTTGCAGTCCCGGTGAAATTTCAAGGAGGTGAGTAATGAAATACATAAAGATAATCTTACTTACTTCTTTAATCGCTTCTTCATATGTATTTGCACAAGAAGAAGTTGAAACACCTCCTCCAACAAATTTGGATAAACTATTAGAGCTCGTAAAAGAAGGTAAAACTAAAGAGCAATCTGCAAATAGAAAAAGAGAAGCAGAATTTAAAGCTTCACGTGATAAACAGGATCAAATTCTTAAAGCTGAGCAAAGAGAATTAGCAAGGCAAGAAAGAATTGCTGACCAATTAGAAGAGGAGTTTAAGAAAAACCAAGAGAAATTGAGAATAGCTGAGGAAGCTTATCTTAAACAGCTTGGATCTTTAAATGAGCTATTTGGTCATATGCAAAGTATCAGTACGGATTCGAGAGTTACTTTTGAATCTTCTTTAACTGCTGCAGAGTTTGGTAAAGACAGAGAAGAATTTCTAAAAGATTTAACTAGAAAAATGGGCGAATCAACTCAATTACCGACAATTTCTGAAATTGAAAGGGTTTGGTATGAAATTATGCGTGAGATGAAAGCAACTGGGGAAGTTAGCCGTTTTTCAGCTACAGTTATAAATGTTGATGGTACTCAAACTGAATGTGATGTCGTTAGAGTTGGTGTTTACAATGCAGTTTGTGGTAATAAATATTTAGAATATGTTCCTTCAAAAGGACAATATCAATTCTTAGCTAGGCAGCCTGCTGGAAGATATACAAGCTCAGCAAGCAGACTATCTGGAGCAGACTCTTCAAATGGTTATGTAAGTTTCTCTGTAGACCCAAGTGGTCCTTCAGGGGGAGCTTTATTAGCTAACCTTGTACAAAACCCATCTCTTTGGGAAAGGATTCAACAAGGTGGAATTATTGGTTATATCATTTTAGCGATTGGTGGTATTACGCTTATTTATGCAATATATAAATATACAATGCTATGGGTCATGAGCAGACAAGTGCATGCCCAGTTAGGCAGTGATACTCCTAGCGATTCAAATCCACTCGGAAGAGTTCTAAAAGTTGGAAAATCTCATATGAAAGATGAGATTGATAGACTTGAATTAAAGTTAGCTGAATCGATTATGGGCGAACGTCCTGCAATTGAGAGAGGTATAAGTTTCGTTAAGATTGTTTCAGTGGTAGCACCATTAGCAGGTCTTCTCGGTACGGTTACAGGTATGATTATCACTTTCCAACAGATTACACTGTTTGGAACAGGTGATCCAAAAATCATGGCTGGAGGTATTTCTCAAGCTCTAGTTACAACAGTGCTAGGTCTTGTTGTCGCCATACCAACGACATTAGCTCACTCTTTCTTACAGTCTTCAGCTAGATCAGTTGTTGATGTGCTTGAAGAACAAGCAACAGGAATTGTTGCAGAAAAAGCTAAATAATTATGTACTGGCTAACTGAGCTCTATATATCTCTTAGAGACTTTATGGAATCTGGTGGGCCAGTATTATGGTATATCGCTATTTTAGTCACATTTATGTGGGCTCTAATTTTTGAAAGAGTGTATTATTTTCTGTTTGTTCATGATGATTTTGCAGCAAGCATTAAAGAAAGATATCTTTCAATGAGATTTAAGACCCCATGGCATAAAAATCAAACGAAAACTAGATTTATCTCAGAAGGTAAACTTTCTATCAACAAGAATATTCAGCTTATTCAAGTCTGTATAGCTTTATGCCCTTTATTTGGATTAATGGGAACTGTAACTGGGATGATAGAAGTGTTTCAAGTGATGGCTTTTACAGGAGGCGGTGATGCTAGATCAATGGCAGGAGGCGTTTCAAAAGCAACGCTTCCAACAATGGCAGGTATGGTTTCTTCACTATCAGGAGTGCTAGCTATGATTTGGGTAAAAAACCAAGTTGAATCAAATGAACTTTTAATGGTCGATTATGTAACAGGCTCAAATAAACAAGCCCAAGGAGGGAAATAAATGAGAAGAAATGCTATAAGTGCAGCAGCAAGAGATGAAGAAAGCGAAATTAATTTAACGCCCATGCTTGATGTGGTGTTTATAATGCTCATCTTCTTTATTGTTACTGCAAATTTTATTAAAGAACCAGGCTTAGAGGTAAATAGGCCAGATTCTGATACTTCAGAAATTCAAGAGAATGCAGCAATACTAATAGCTATTGGTAGTAATGATGAGATCTATATGGATGGAAGAAGAATAGATGTCAGGCAGGTAAAGGCAAATGTCTTAAAGCTACTTGCAGATAATCCTCAAGGAACAGTCGTTGTGCAAGCTGATGAAACAGCTAGTGCAGATGCCATAATTCAAGTTATGGATGGAGCTAGAGATGCAGGAGTTTATGATATCTCTCTTGCAGCTGAACCAAATTAATAATTTATGGCAAAAAATAAAGAGTCAGATTTCAGTTTTGAAGATCTAAAAAGTCTTTTACCTTCAGGTGCTGGAGAAGGGAAACGCTGGGGCTTTATTGCAATGGCACCGGCTGTTGGATTTTTGCTTTTTATTTTTATGGTTTTATTAGTTAGCACCGGTGATGCAGGTGACATTGTCAAAGGTAGAAAAATTGGTGATGTCATAATGCCAGATAGAGAGATCGAGACTCTCTTTGATGATGATGTAGAACCACCAGAAGAACCAGAGATAGCACCACCAGATATAGCACCTCCTCAATTAGATGTAAAACCTATAGCTGTTTCAGCATCTAAGGCAGCACCAGATATTAATTTTAATCAAGGGAGTGGATCTTTATTCAGGGATGGAGAATACATACCTTTGTTCAAAGTACAGCCAGTATATCCACGAAGAGCTCAAGAAAGAGGCATGGAAGGCTATGTAATAGTTGCTTTTACAATCACTGAATCAGGTACGATTGATGAACCTTATGTTATTGAAGGTAAATGTAGAAACGCAAAAAATAGAGATGGAGCTTATAATGATTGTTCTATGTTTAATTCAGCAACCCTTAGAGCAGCAAAGAAGCTAAAATATAAACCTACTGTTAGAGATGGTAGAGCAGTAGCCGTTGAAGATGTGCCACATAAATATACTTTTGAGATAGAGGAAGACTAAATGTTGAGAATAGTTTTAACTTTAATAATTGTTTTATCATTTCCTTCATTGTCGGGACTTCATGCAAATGTTAAAAGTACAAATGATCTAGACCTTGAATATGGGCTCCCAGCATTAATATCTGAAGCAGAAAAAAAGAAAGCTTTACAAAAGAAAAGATCGAAAGTGTTGACTCAATCTGTAGCGAGAAAGGTTCAAAGAATAGTGGAAGCTTTTGATGAAGCTGGAACAGCAGAGGACGAAAAGGCGCTTATCTTAAAAAGTGAGTCCTATAGCAAAGCAGAAAAAGAAAAAGAATCTAAAGTAAAAGATAGAGAAATAAAAAATGCTGTTGCAAAAGCTCAGAAAGAGATAGATGAACTAAAGGAAAAGATAGATTCATTGAAAAGCTATGACAGGTCCATGGTTTGGTATTATCAAGGCTACATTAATCTTGTTTATGCAGATGATTTGGCTGGAGCAAGACAAAACTATCTTGATTTAATAAACGAAGAAGATGCAAATCCACAGATAAAATTAGGGTCTTACTATACAGTTGCACAGCTTTTTTTAGCAGATGACGATTTTGATAATGGCATTAAATATCTACTAGAATGGTTTGAAAAGTCGCCAGAAGTTACTGCTCAAGCATATGTTTTATTAGGCCAAGCATATTTTCTTTTAGATGAGCATAAAAAAGCTTTCAGCAATCTAAAAAGAGCTAAAGCTATTACTGAAGAAGACGGCGCACTTTTCCGAGAAAATTGGTACTCACTTTTAATAGGAACTATGGCTGAGTTAGGTCTTAAAGAAGATCAAGTTCCATTATATGAAGAAGTCTTAGAGCTTTTTCCTAAGAAAAAATATTTTGTTAACCTTGCGGGACTATATAATGAGCTTGAACGACCATTAGATTATACTGCTCTACTAAAAACTGCGTACACAAAACAACTATTAGATAAGAAAAGTGAATTTCAATCTTTATCACAGAGCTTATTAGCTGCGGGAAACCCCTATTGGGCAGCTGAAGTAATGATCACAGGTATGACTTCTGTACCAGGCTTACAAGTAGTCGATCAGCAATGTGAATTAAGTAAAGTTTTAGATGATAGAGGCAATATAAAAACTAATAGACAAGGAGAAGCTATAGAAGAAGAAGTTTGTTTAGATGTTTATGGTCCAGCATTTGTAAAGCCTGGCTCTGAAGCTGCATTAGATAAAGATACAAAACCAGTATTAGAAGAAGATAAGCAGAATTTAACTATTTTGGCAGAAGCTTTAAGATCTGCAAGAGAGAGAAAAGCAGCAATAGATATTTTTAAGAAATTAGTAAAAATTACAGATAATGGCGAAGCATATATTGCGATGGGTAATCTATATTACCAAGAAGATGAAATAGATAATGCTGTAGAAGCTATTGATAAGGGTTTAAAGAAAGGTGACCTCAAGAATCCAGGTTATGCTCAGTTAACTTTAGGGCAAGCCTATTTTGAATTAGGTAGATTTGATGATGCTAGAGAAGTCTTTACAAAAGCAAGTCAAAGTAAAAGGGACTCTGTTAAAAAATCAGCTAGAGCTTGGCTTAAATATACTGATGCTGAGCAAGAAAGAGTTAGAAACCTTAATTTAAGAAAAGAATCTATTTCTTAATCACTTTACTATTTATATTGCTACTTTCGCTGGAATATGTGGATGAAATTGATAGTTTACTATTTCAAAATCTTCAAATTCATAATCATCTATTGATTCTCTATCTTTGATTATAATTTTAGGTGGCTCTAGAGGCTTTCTTGAGAGCTGTTCTTCTGCTTGTTCAAGGTGATTGGTATAAAGATGGGCATCTCCTAAAGTATGAACAAACTCCCCTACTTTCAAATCACATATATTAGCAATCATATGTGTAAGTAATGCATATGAAGCAATATTGAAAGGCACACCAAGAAATATATCAGCACTTCTTTGATAAAGTTGGCATGAAAGTCTTCCATCCTGTACATAAAATTGAAATAGTATATGGCAGGGCGCTAAAGCCATGCTTGGTATGTCAGCCACATTCCATGCACTTACAATATGTCGTCTACTATTAGGATTCTCCTTAATCTGTTTAATAACTTCTGCTACTTGGTCATGAATACCATTCTTACCTTCCCACTTACGCCACTGTTTTCCATAGACAGGACCAAGATCTCCATTATCATCAGCCCACTCATCCCAAATTGATACTCCATTCTCTTTTAGATAGCTAATATTGGTTTCTCCTTTTAGAAACCAAAGTAATTCGTAGGCAACAGACTTAAAATGTATCTTTTTAGTAGTTAATAATGGAAATGAATCTTCAAGGTTAAACCTCATCTGATGGCCAAAAATTGAGACTGTACCTGTTCCAGTTCTGTCTCCTTTTGGTTTGCCAGAATTTTTAACTTTTTCTAATAAATCGAGGTATTCTTGCATCTATTTTCGTAAAAGAATTATTAGTCCTAATATTATCATAGGAACAGACAATAACTGCCCTTGCGTAATAAAACTAAAGAGTAAAAAATCATTTCCCCAGACTAAATCTGGTGTTCTGAATATTTCAGCAATTGATCTTGCGACTCCATAACCTATTAGGAAATAAGCAGAGTGTCTGCCTACCTTTTCAGATTTTTTAATAATGAAATTTAAGAAGATAAATAATAACAGTCCTTCTAATAGAGCCTCATAGATTTGCGAAGGATGCCTAATTAAGCCTTCTGCGTCTGTAGGAAATATCATTCCCCAAGCGACATCTGTTTCACGACCATAAAGCTCAGCATTAATAAAATTAGCAATTCTTCCTAAGAACAATGCAATTGGAATTTGTGGCGCTACCCAATCGGTGACTCTAAAAAATTCATAATTCTTATTTTTTGCATAAACAAACATTGCCACCATCACACCAATTAAACCACCATGAAAAGACATGCCGCCTTCCCATATTTTTAAGAAATAGAGGGGGTCTTGAAACTGCAGGTGTAGATCATAGAACAATACACTTCCAAGTCGACCACCAATAATTGCTCCAAAGAACAAGCCGTAAGTAAATACGACGTCACTAACTTCTTCTTTTGATGCCTTAATCTCGAAATTATCTCGTGTTGCAACCATTCTTAAATAAATTAAGTAAGCTCCAATTACATATGCGAGACCATACCAGTGAATATTAAGCGCATCTCCCCAGAATCCTGGAATAGGAATTGAAATAGCAACTGGATCAATATTTGGGTAGTTGATCATCTTAAAAACCAATAGATAGCAACTGGAACTAGATGAGCTGCAAATATAAACTGCAGGAATTTATCATTTAATTTGTGCGCCAATTGAGTTCCTATTTTTGCAAAAAAATAACTAAAAATTGTTATACCAATTAGTCCTGGTAGATACACATAACCTATAGCATATTCAGGCAAATCAGAATTTGACCAGCCCAGAAATAAATAAGAAGCTGTTGATAGTAAAGCTATTGGAAATGCACATGCTGCACCTGTACCTACAGCCTTCTTCATTTCCATGCCAGACATCTTAAGTAAGGGCACACTAAATATTCCTCCTCCAATACCAAATATTGAGGAGAGATAACCTATTACAGCACCTGATACATTGAAATATAGAAAATGAGGTTCAGATTGTGCTCTTGGCATTTTTATATTTATAAAAAGTCTTAAAGACATTATGGTGACGAAGACAGCAAGCATAGTTTTTAATATTTCCCCATCGACACTTATAACAAATGAAGAACCAAAACCAGCGCCTATTAGTATGCCTGCACTAAGTTGTAAGAATCTTTTTACTGAGAGAGAGCTTTTCTTATAGTGTGAATATGCAGCAGAAGATGATGTAACTATTATACAAGCAAGAGCGGTACCAATAGACAAAGGAATGGCAACATCTTCACTAACTCCATTTGAAGTTAAAATAAAGTGCATAACAGGGACAATGATTAAGCCTCCTCCTACACCAAATAGGCCAGCCATTGTTCCAGTTACAATGCCGACAAGAGCAAAAATTAGAAATTCAATCATCGGTTTCTAATTTTTCAACTTCTTTACTTCCAAGTTTAACCATTTTTTCAACTCGTGATTTTATTGATCCAGTACCATCTATCAACTTACTTTTAGCATCCCCAAACTTTTTTTGCGATTGTGCTATAGAATTCTCTAGCCCATCCATTGTATCTGCAAAACCATCAAATTTATGTGCTAATTTTTGAGCCTCTTCATAAATTATGGATATTTGTTTTGATTGGGTATCTAACCTCCATAGTTCTTCGACCATTTTTATCGAAATATGGAGAGAGGTAGGACTTAAAAGTGCTATTTTCTTTTTATTAGCAAATATTGTCAGCTCGCGATCATACTTTAAAGCTACACTCAACGTATCATCAATTCCTACAAACATAAAAGTCATGTCAGGAGTATTTAGTTCATCAATATCAGAATATTTAGTTTCACTTAATTCTGTTATTCGAGCTTTTAGATTTTTTACAACTTCTTTACCAAAAAGATCTCTATCTTCATTTGTATCAGCAGAACAGTAATCATTGTACGAACCAAACGAGAATTTTGAGTCAATAACTATCTGTCTACCCTGAGGAAGCTCTACGATTGCATCTGGTCTTTGTCTCTTTGTTTTTGAGCCATCATCATCTTTCACCATAAAGTTTTTTTGTAGCTTATAGTGGACATCCTTTTCTAAGCCAGAATTTTCAAGCAGCATCTCAAGTTTCATTTCTCCATAATCACCTTGGGTCTTACTATCTCCTTTAAGTGCTTTTGTTAATTCATTTGCATCATTTGTAATCTGATTTGTTTGTTCTATTAATCCCTCAATAGACTGTTTTGTTGTGGCATGGAATATATTCTGTTGTTCTGTATTCTTTCTTACTTCTTCTTCAAATTCCTTAATTCTTTTCTTAAATGGCTCAATAACATTTTCCACACTTTCTTTAGAAGATGTTTTGAAATCTTCTTCTCTTTGTTTGTATATTTTTTCAATTGTCTCTCTTATTTCTTGATTTATTTCATGGCTATAATTATTTTCTGCTTGAGGCTTTTTAGACTGTAAAAATAAAAAGATTGAAAACCCCAAAGAAATGACAAGAAATATTGATAGAATTATGACTAACGAATCCATTAAATGAATATTTTAGAACAAATTAGAAAAGAACACCCTTGGTTAGAGGCCAATAGAGCCTTTGATTTACGAAGAGGGAAACCTTCTAACCTACAGTTAGATACGACACAGAGCATTTTAGAAACAATAGAGACTCAATTTCATATGGATGGTATAGATTTAAGAAATTATGGAGAGCCGCAAGGCATCCCATCTGCTAGGGCTTTAGGTGCTGAGATTTTAGGCACAAATGCAAATGAAACAATAGCATTAGATAATGCCTCTTTGACTCTGATGCATCAAACACTAGCTTGTGCTTACTTTCTTGGCTTTAAGGCATCAAAAATCGATAATGTGAGCAAAATATTATGTCCTGCACCAGGATATGATAGGCATTTTAAGCTTATTGAAAACTTTGGAATTGAAATGATAACAATACCATTTCAAGATGACGGACCAGATTTAAATGCTATAGAAGAAATATTAAAAAAAGAAAAAAATGTACATGGCATTGCTTGTGTGCCAAGACATTCAAACCCAACGGGACATACTTACTCAGATGAGAATGTAAAATCGATGTTTAAAATGTTCTCGGCACTTAATAATAATTTTATGATTCTTTGGGATAATGCTTATGCATGCCATGATCTAAAAAATACTATAGAACAAACAAATGCCAATTCTTTAGCTAAAGAATTTAATCTAGAAGATAACCTTTTCCAGTTTGGATCAACTTCAAAAATTACTTTAGCAGGATCAGGAATATCATTTCTTTCTAGCTCCACAAAGAATTTAGAAGCATTTATAGAATATAGGAATGGTTTAGCAGTTGGTCCCAACAAAATGAATCAGGGTCTACATGTTGAGTATTTCAAAAAAATTCCAATAAAAAAACAAATGCAGAAGATGAAAGAAATTTTATTGCCAAAGTTCGAAATAACTAAAAATTATTTGAATATTCTTAAAGAAAATAATCATGGCGATTTCAGTGATCCAACAGGAGGTTATTTCTTTTCATATGACTCAAATAAGCCTAATTGCCATGAAATTATTGATAATTGCAAACAGTTAAATTTAAAACTTCTGCCAGCAGGTTCATCTTTTCCTTATAACAATGACCCCGAGAATAAAAATATAAGAATAGCTCCATCATTTCCTGAAAATGATGAATTAGAAAAAAGCATGAAAATTCTTACAAGTGTTGTAAAACATTTGAACTAATTCTTTAATAAGTAGTCAAACTAAATAAGGGAATACTATGAAAAAGTTAATACTACTGCTCTCTTTGTTGATTCTCATTCCATTTGTATCAGCAGATCATCATAAAGATGATAGAGGGGATATGCGCATGAAAATGTGGCAAGCGAAACTTAAAGTAGATCTTGCAGAGCTAAAAGGGCCTCCTGCTTTATCAGACCTTGAGAAGAAGAAAGCTAATAGACTAGCGGACTTAGATCTTCTTATAAATTCAGGAAAATATAAAGAAGGCGAACTTAAGCGTATTAAAGCTATGAGAGAAAAGCTTATGAAGAGAGAGCTTCCATCTCAAGAGATGCTGAATGAGCGCCATGATCGTAGATTAAAAATGTCTAAATCAAAAATGCGTAATCACGATGAAATGATGCATAGAAAACATAGAAATGAGGCACGTAAAAGAGATATGCGTGATCGGAACCAATGGGAGAGAAGAAACAGACCTAGAAGAAAATAGTTAATTGCCTGGAAGAATGATATCTCTTGCTATCGAAGTCATATCCTCAACATTTGAACGTTCTTCCAGGCTCTTATTCATCATAGTCTCTCCATAATAAATTTGCAGCTACTGATCTATAAGGCCGCCAATCATCAGCTATAGTTATCATTTCATTTATATTTGGACGTACCGTTAGATTTTTTAGTTTTCGCACACCTTCCTGTAGTCCAATGTCTCCAATAGGCCAAATGTCTTGTCTGCCAAGACATGCCATTAAGTAGCAATCAGCAGTCCAATTACCAATTCCTTTAAGGCGACATAAATATTCACGAGCTTCATCATCATCCATTGCATTAATTTTGTTGAATTCAAGCTTCCCAGAGATTTCATGTTTAGCAATTCCTTTTAGGTAATTTATTTTTGGTCTGCTTAACCCAGCACTTCTTAATAAACTTTCCTCCAGATCGATAAATTTACTAGAACAAACATTATCCAAAAGATGAAAAACTTTATTTTTTATAGATTCAGCAGCAACAACTGAGATTTGTTGTTCAATTACTAGTGAACAAATACCTTCAAAGCCCGATGGCCTCAAAAAAAATTTTATTTTTTCTTTAGGGACTAATTTTTTAAATTTTCTCTCAACTGACAAAAGGTATTCAATGCCTTCTTGAAAAATATCTTGATTCATTCAGATAGTAGACCATCTTCAACGAGAACTTTCTTAAAGTCGTTAAATCTATCCTGCCCAAAAAATATCTGATTCTTGTATACAAGCAAAGGAACACCATGGTGGCCTGCTAATTTCTGATCATTTTGATTTTGTTCTATTTGCTTTATTAATTGATGTTCATTTTCTTTGGCTTTTGATTTCAACAAAGAATAATCAAGACCTAACTTACTGCATGCTTTACTCATATTTTTTTCTTCGTTCCAACCCTTTTTAGTGCCAAAAATCATGCTAGATAATTCATAAGCCAGCTCTATTCCAACTCCTTCATTATGGCCTTGCTGCCCTAAGTGACATAAATCATAAATATAAGGCTGATTCGCATTTATTTTGCCTGTTAGGTAACTTTGCGTAATTGGATCTGGCTTTGGCGTGAAAAATGGCATATCAAGATTTTTAGCTACTGACCTCATATCCATCATTTTATGAAAGAAGTAAGTTATAAAATTTTTTCCCTTGAAGAAACTGGGTTCTCTAATAGCTAGAGGATAAACGAGCTTAAATTCAATATCGATATTATGATTGTGTTTTAGATCAAGTATACGAGGCAATATCAAGTATGAATATGGGCTTCGATAGGAAAAATAAAAATCTACTTTCACATTAAAATTCTATCATGTACTATGAATAATTCCGGAGAATTTAATGACTAGAAAAGTTTTTATTGTTGCAAATTTACCAGCTATAAAGGATAGGGAGAAGTTTAAAGATTATGAAAGGGGTTTGCTCCGATCCCTTGGCAGACATGAAGGTGTTCTTGACTCATTTAGTGATGATGTGTTTTGTCTCGAGGGCGATAATCCTCCTAAAGGAAGAATAGTAATTTTTCATTTTCCTTCAATGCAGCATGCTGAAGAGTGGTGGGCTGACGAAGAATATCAAAAAGCTTCAGACATAAGACGTGAGCATTCTGTTACAGATTTTATAGTTAGATTAGAAGAGCTCCCGCCAAGAGCTTAATATGAAAATAACTGAGCACTCTTTTTCAACTGACAGACATACATCTTTTTACCTTTCTTGTGGGCCAGAGAATGGCCAGTTAGTAATTATGACTCATGGCTGGCCGGAACTATCATTAAGTTGGCGTCATCAGTTATCTTTTCTTGGAAATTTAGGATTCCATGCTGTAGCTCCTGATATGAGAGGTTATGGTAATTCATCGATTTATGATGAGCATACTGCTTACACTCAAGAAGAAGTCATGCAAGATATGTTGGAGCTCTTTAATCATTTCAAAAAAGATAAAGCTATTTGGATTGGCCATGATTGGGGATCTGTAGTCGCATGGAATGTAGCAATACATCATCCTGAGATCGTAAAAGGAGTTGCTAGTCTTTGTGTGCCATTTGGCTGGGGAGGACATCCTGAACGTTACCTTCCTTATGTAGACAGAGATTTATATCCGGAAGATGAATTTCCCTATGGACAGTGGGATTACCAATTCTTTCATATGGAAAATTTTGATATAGCTAAGAACGATATGGAAACAGATCCATATAAAATGCTAAAACTGATGTTTAGGAAAGCAGATCCTGCATCAAGAGGCCAGATGTCTCCGACGGCCTTGATATCGAAGATGGGGGGCTGGTTCAAAATACTAGGACCAGATGGACTTAATTCAATTGGTAATGTCGAACCAGATACAGATGTAGTTACAGAAGAAGAAATCAAAGTTTTTGGTGATCATTTAGTGCAGAATGGTTTCTTTGGGCCTAACTCTTGGTATGTAAATGGGCATGCAAATGATAAATTTGCGAAAGTCATTGATAGATTTGAAATTCCATTCCCTGCTCTCTTGATTCATGCAGAATTAGATGCAGTTTTAGACACAAAAACTTCAAAAATGACAAATTTAACAAGGGCAGTTTGCACCGACTTAACAGAAAAGAGTATTGTGTCTGGACATTGGATGGCACAAGAAAAGCCTGATGAAGTAAATCAGGTTATATCTAACTGGATTGATGATAAGATTCTAGTAGGGTCATGACAATAACCGAACGATTAGCATTAATTAAAGATTCATCTATTTTTCAAATAGTTGTAACAATAGTAATTTTACTTTCATCTGTAATTGTAGGAATTGGTACTTATGATTTTACCAATAGCCTTTTTTTAAAATCATTGGCTGCAATGGATCTGTCTATAACGGTCTTTTTTGTAATTGAGATCCTTATTAGATTTTTTGCAGAAAAAAGAAAAGTAGATTTTTTTAAAGACGGCTGGAATATATTTGATACCGTAATAGTTGTCTCCTCACTTATTCCAACTGCTGGCACATCCGTAATGGTCTTACGTCTACTCAGATTGGCAAGATTATTGAGAGTTATCTCTTTTATACCTGAACTTAGATTTGTGATAGAAGCGCTTATAGAATCACTTAAGAAGAGTGTATATGTTCTCATACTGATCTTTATATTGCTTTATATATATGCAGTAGCAGGGGTTATTCTTTTTGAATCAGTCGAAGGTGGAAGATTTGAAGAGCTAGGAGAGGCCTTACTCGCACTAGTTCAAATTATGACTCTTTCTTCATGGGAAACTCTTATGCTTCCTATCACTGAAATATATCCTTATGGATGGATATATTTTGTTAGCTTTGTAGTTTTTTCTTCAATAATAGTTCTCAATCTTTTCGTGGCTATTCTTGTAGATGTTGTTGCTGAGAGAAGAAAGCGACTCCAAGGAGATCCAGCTGGAAAATCGACTTAATCTTTATGTCTAGAAAAACTACATGCATTGAAATAAACTATTAATTAGGAGCATTAAATGAAAATATTAGGATATATATTAATTGTGGTTGGTATTGTAGATTTTGGTGGCAGCTATGTTGGGTTTGATTTTTGGCTCGAAGTTTTTGGCATCAATTTAACCGGAATTTTATACTCTATTTCACCAATAATTGTTGGTGGTATAGGTTATGCGCTTGTAGCTGCTGGGTCAGGCATGAATGCAGAAGATGTAGTAGAAGATCTATCTGACGAATAGCAATTAAACGTTGATAATATGTGAGTGAGCGTGGGCTTTACAGGCCAGTTCAGTCAATTCTTTATCTGAATCTTTCGTATCGTCTTTTTGTTCATTACCAGGGACACAATTACCGTAATGGTAATGATAGCCATAGCAAAGACCTTTCCTTTTCGATTTCTCACTACAATTATGTCCACATTGGCTATCTAAGCCACCGCTATGAGCATATATATCGCCTGGTGAAAGAAATAAAATAATTAAAAATGAAAATAATAATCTCATATAATTTAGAATAACATTAGTTAAAGTTGGTGCCCAGAGGTGGAATCGAACCACCGACACAAGGATTTTCAGTCCTTTGCTCTACCAACTGAGCTATCTGGGCTAAATTGACTTTGTAATTATAAAGTAAGAAGGTATAAAAAAAAGATGTTAGAGATAAAACGTTCAATATTAAGTGCAGTAGGCATAGCACTAATTGCTGGTATATTTCTAGCTGGGTATATATTTGATTTTTTTTTCACAGATGATTTTTCGATGATAGGTGAATTTAATGAGGAGCTCGGCCCACTATTTGGACCTTTACTTTATTGGGCATTTTTTTTGGCAATATTAGGGTCTTTATTTGTTTTTGTAAAATTATTAATTTCTAATGACCCAGTTATTACTATGGATACTAATGAAATCAAATTTCATGCGCCTATTAAAATGAATGACTTAACAATGCAGTGGAAAGAAATTGAAAGTATTCAATTAGGACATCAAAGAGTGGCATTACAAAAATTTGTCTTTTTGGTAATAACTCCCACCGATCAAGACAAAGCAAAAAAATATAATGAAGTTAATCTCAAAGCAGCTAAATTTATGCCGCTTGGATTGCCATATGATTTGAAAAAAAGAATTGGTATCCCTATTAACGGTTTAAAATTGAAGCCCAAAGAAATTCTTGTGCAAGCAAAAAAATTTCTAGCTGAAAATAGTTAGGAAAAAACAGTAAATAAAACAATGTCAGCGGGTACTAAAAAAAAGATGTTAGAGATAAAACGATCAAAATTCAGCGAAATATGGTTGATACCTTTTGCTGGTGTATTTGTAGCTGCGTATATATTTGATTTTTTGAACGCTGATCTTTCGCTAGCAACAAGTATGAATAACGATTGGGGCGCACCATGGGGAACTTTAGGTTATTGGGGGCTTTTTTTAGTAATGTTAAGTGCTCTCTCTTTAAGTGTAAAAAGATTATTTTCTAATGACCCAGTTATTACTATGGATACTAATGAAATCAAATTTTATGTACCTACCAAAGATAGTATTTTTAGATCTTATAAATTGAAAGTTGATTTAACACTGCAATGGAAAGAAATTGAAAAAATTCAACTAGGCTACGCATCAGATCATTTCGAAGGGGGGAAAACTGAACATCTAGTAATAACGCCTTTTAATGAAGAGGTAGCAAAAAAATATAATGAAATAGAAGACCATAAAGATGTATGGCCTGGAGTTTCTTGGAAAATCACAAAAAGAATTGGCATTGAAATTAAAGGGCTAGAATTGAAGCCCAAAGAAATTCTTGTGCAAGCAAAAAAATTTCTAGCTGAAAATAGTTAAGTAAAAAATTGGAAGCATTAAATAAACAAAATTTTGAAGATTTAATTAAGGATAAAGAAAGTTTCTTATCTTCATCAGACAGTTTGCCTAAAGCGATACTTTCTGGTTCTTTTAATCCTTTACATAAAGGCCATAAAGCTATGCATGACCATGCTAGCAAAGTTTTAGATTCAGATATTTTCTTTGAAGTTTGTATTCAGAATGCTGATAAACCCACACTTAATTATGAAGAAGTCACTAATGTGATCGATCAATTTAGTAGCTCTGATAACTGGCTTCTTACGAAAGTGGGTAAATTTACAGAAAAAGCTATGCTCTTTCCAAATTCTACCTTTATTTTAGGGACAGATACTCTTGCTAGAGTTGTAAATGAAAAATTTTATCTAAATAAAAAGCAGATGTTAGCAGAGCTAGAAATCTTTAATGCAAATAATAATAATTTTTTAGTTTTTGGTAGAGAAGTTGATGGTAGTTTTGTGTCTTTGCAAGATATAAATATCCCAGTACATATAAATTCTAGATTTACGGAAGTAACAGAAAAAGATTTTAGATTAGATATTTCTTCTACTGAACTTCGCTCTTAGTCTTCTGGAGGAATAAAACCAGCTGGTTTTTCATAGTCCTTATTCTCTAAAAATAAAGCCATCTGCTCACTTAGCCATTTACGATTTTCTTTCTCTGACAGATCCAAATGGCGTTCATTGATTAGCATAGTTTGTAGCTTTATCCACTCATTCCAGGCAGCTTGGGAATAATTTTGCATTAATTCTTCCCCTTTTTCTCCTGGTAGAGGAGGAAATGTCATTGCATCTAGCTCTTGTTGAAATTTTTTACAGAAAACTTTAGCCATTAAGTAATAATCTATCAGAAATCGGTTTTGGAATCCCGATAGTTTTTAGTTCTTCTCTAGAAAACCACTTACCTTCAATGCATGGCTTTATATTTGCCTGCTCATTAAACGCAATTTTTAAGGATCTATGCGAAAGTTGATGGACTATATCAAAATTACATTTCTCGACGACACTTACGGGAGGAATCCAAAGGTTTTTCCAAAAACCAAGATCATCACTTTTGCTCAGAAAATATTTTTCTCCTTGAGAGAACAAGTTGAACTGCAGGAAGACTTCTTTTTTGTTTGGCTTTCTCTTCTCGAGATTGACATAGGAATTCAATTTATTAGATATACAATCATTTTGTATTGGGCACAAAGCGCAGTGCGGTTTTTTTGGCATACATAATTGAGCACCTATATCCATGATGCCTTGTTGATATGAGAATATATCTTTTTTGTCTAATAGGTTCTCAGATAAATGCCAAAATTCTTTTTCGTTGAATTTTTTCTTATGAAATATACGAGCTATTACCTTTTTAACATTGGCATCTAGTATTGGGTATGGTTTTTTGAAAGCAATTGATAATATCGCTCCAGCAGTTGATCTACCAATACCAGGGAGACTCAGCAAAGATTCAAAATCATCTGGCATCTGACCATTAAAATCCTTATGTATTAGTTCTTTAGCTCTAAAAATATAACTCGCTCTTCTGTAGTAACCTAAACCACTCCAAAGGGCATAAATATCATCTTCTTTAGCACTTTTTATGCTTTTTAAATTAGGATATCGTTTCATAAATTTATTGAAATAATCGATAGCAGTATTAACTTGTGTTTGCTGCAACATTATTTCTGAAATCCAGATTCGATATGGAGTGATATTTTTACGCCATGGTAAATTATGCCGTCCATGGCCTCGATACCAACTTGAAACCTTATTACCTATGTGACTTTTTAATGAATTTTCCATCAGTGAATTTATAAACTATAGGCTCTCCAGTTCCTATCTCGAGTTTTATGATATCTGCTTCAGAAATATCGTCTAAATACTTAACTAATGCTCTTAGCGAATTCCCATGAGCTGAGATAAGAACATTTTTATCTTTCATTAGAGGTTGAATTTTATTTTCAAAATAGGGAATAACCCTATTGAATGTATCTTTAAGACTTTCGCCCCCTGGCGGAGGTATATCATAGGATCTTCTCCATACTTGAACTTGTTCTATACCAAAGTTCTCTCTTGCTTCATCCTTATTTAAGCCTGTAAGCTCGCCATAATCTCTTTCATTAAGTGCCTTATCTTCGATAGTTTCTAAATCGCTTTGTCCGAGTTCATCTAGCATTATTTTTCCTGTTAATTGAGCTCTTACTAACGCAGAGGTATACATGACATCAAAACTTAGGCCTAAACTTTTAAGATGTTTACCTGCTCTAATTGCTTCTGCAGTGCCCTTTTCTGTTAATGCTGGGTCTTTCCATCCCGTGAATAAATTTTTCGCATTCCATTCACTTTGGCCATGCCTAACTAGTACAAGATAATTTGAATTCATTTGTTCTTTAAAATAATCTTTATATTGTATAAGCTTAGAGCAGTTTTTTTATATGGATTTCTTCGATTTTTTAGTTTCAAGGTGGTATTTATCACTTCCATTGGTTGTAACACTGATTCTTTGGTGGATGTATGAGACCAATAAAGGGGGTAAAAAAATAGGTCCAAGCGAAGCTGTCGACTTAATTAATGCGGATAAAGCAATATTTGTTGATATAAGAGAAAGAGATGCATTTGAAACAGGCTACATACATGGTTCCATCAATATTCAAAAAGATAGCTTTGAAAAACAAGAACATCTACTAAAGAAAGGTAAAGCTGTTGTGGTAATTTCAGAAAATGGTCTTGATGCTGGTTCCGCTGGTGTGGAGCTACAAAAAATTGGAATTGAAGAAGTCTATCTGCTAAGAAATGGTCTTATTTCTTGGCAAGAAGAAAGTCTCCCACTGGTTAAGTAGGAGACTATCAAGTATTAGAATTCAGGATATGCTTCTACACCTATTTCTTCGGCATCTAAACCTTTCTTCTGAATTGCATCAGAAGCTCTTACAGGGGCGAAGATATTTAGAAGAGTTAGAAATGCGTATGTAAGCACAAAACCAAATCCTAAAATGCAAAGCACACCCATGGCTTGACCGCCAAAAGTTGCTTCATCATATGTAAGTGGAACCACCATAACGCCAAATATACCTGCAGTGCCATGTGCAGATATTGCGCCAACTGGATCATCAACTTTAAAGAATTGCTCCAAACAAACTAGTGAGCCATAGCAGAGTAAACCACCACAAGCACCAATTAGTGTTGCCTCTAAGCCAGTAGGACTACCTGGAGAAGCCGTGATAGCCACGAGACCACTAATAGCACCATTTAAAGCATAAATAATGTTAGTTTTCTTAAAAAATACTCTAGCAACTACTAAGCAAGCTATTACTCCACCTGCAGCAGCAGCATTGGTATTTAAGAAAATTTGAGCAACAGCATTAGCATTCTCTGCATTATGAATTGCTAATTGAGATCCTCCATTAAATCCAAACCAACCTAACCACAATATAAAAGTACCTAAAGCTGCAATTGGGATATTGGCACCATAAAGTTTGTTTGTTTTAGCTTTAGGAAACATACCAAAAGCTTTACCGGTAACTTTTCCATACTTACCGACTCTAGGGCCAATAAATAAAGCAGCTGCTAATGCACATGCTGCCCCTGCTAGGTGAACGGTGCCAGAACCAGCAAAATCATAGTAGCCATAACCACCATCTTCTACGCTAGTAGCTAAAAAACCACCACCCCAGTTCCAAAAACCTTGAACAGGATAAACAAAGAAAGCAATAAATGCAGCTAGAGCAAAAAATGGCCATTGGTTCATTCTTTCAGCTACTGCACCTGAAACAATTGATACCGCAGTAGCAACAAAAACCATTTGAAAAAAGAAATCAGACCCATTGGAATAATCTCCATCGACTGAAGCTTTTTCTGATGCAGGTGTAGCTCCAAAACTAAAATCATAGCCAGGCATAACTTGGCCAGCAAAATCGTCACCAGGATACATGGCCTTAAAACCCGCAACTAGAAACATAAAACCAGCTATTGAATATAAGCCAATATTTTTAGTTACTATTTCTGCCGTATTCCTTCTTCGAACAAGACCTGCTTCCAGCATGGTAAAACCAGCAGCCATCCACATGACTAGTGCACCAGTCATGAGCAGGTAGAATGTATTTAAAGCGTATTCTAATTCACTCATTATTCCTCCTTAGAATGTTGACCCAAGAGTCAAAAATAATCCGTCTTCATCTTCTGTCATAGCACCACCGTCCTCATGGGAAAACGAGCTATAACCTACAGAGCCATCAAAATCAGCTAACGTAAAACTATAAGAAAGAAGGACATTAGATCCATATCCTTCATAGTCTCCATAAGATACACTAAAGTCTTCATAGCTATAAGATAGTTCCATATAATCAGCGTCGCCTTCTGATGGTTGGTAGTAAGAAAAACCTACACCTTCATATGATCCAGAGAAGTAATATTCTTCAAAATCACCACCAGCATCTGGATAGGCATAACTGATATAACCTACGTCATAACCAAATCCAGCTTCGGTTTCACCCGAATAGCCAGCATAAGTATCTAACTCTAGGCCAGCACCACCAAAAGAAACATTAGAGCCCCATGTTCCAACATAAAAGCCAGAAGCATGAGCGTAATCAAAACCACCACTATAAGCGAGATTATCCATTGTCTGGGTCATCCCTCTCCAGAAGTAGTTTGACGATATAGTAAAGTTTGAAGATATTGCTCCAAACATATTCAATGCCATTAACATGACAGAAGTCATAAGTATTTTTTTCATAAACACCTCCATTTTTGTCTCTCCTCTAACCCCGAGTGACTGACGGAAAGGTTTAATTATTTAGTTAGCGTTCCTACAATATGCGCTAATATTTT
>CAJWAI010000009.1 GCA_913020145.1 uncultured Gammaproteobacteria bacterium
CAAAAAGCCAAGGTTATGCTTCAGTTGATTTTGTTTTTGATAGATATCAAAAAGCGGACTTAGTAAAAGTGGATGTTGCTGTAAATGGTTTGGTCGTTGATTCGCTATCATCGATTATGCATAGATCCGATGCACAAAGAAAAGGTAGAGACATTGCTAGAAGGCTTAGAGAAGTTATTCCAAGACAAATGTTTGAAATTCCAATCCAAATTATGCTCGGAAGCAAAATAATTGCTAGAGAAAGCGTTAAGGCCTTCAGAAAGAATGTTACTGCTAAACTATATGGTGGAGACGTAACCAGGAAAAAGAAACTTCTTGAAAAACAAAAAGCGGGCAAAAAGAAAATGAAACAAATTGGTAAAGTTGCTTTACCTCAGGAAGCATTTTTAAGCTTCCTTTCCACAGAAAAAAATAAATGAGTACTTTTTTTAATATCATCCAACCCATTTCAAATTTACCAGTTTTTATTTTTTTAAATTTATTAATTTGTGGAATTGTGATTCATTGGTATTGGTCGATAGTCACCGGGAAATTTTCAGATAGAGCCCATCGATGGATTCAAAGGTTTGGCCTTTTTATTTCAATTCTAATCATAGGTATTTTGTTTGTAAGGCAATGGAATATCGGAGATCTGCTAGCCTTTTATAGCGTCTTTTCGTTAGGAGTTTTAATCTTCTCTTTAGTGAAAGGACACAAAGAAATAATTAAAGAAAGTAGAGGATGGTTTCTTAGTATTTTTCTAGTCTTTTTTATTAGAGGCTATGTTTATGAACCATGGCAGATACCATCTGGCTCAATGAAACCTAATCTTGAAGTTGGTGACTTTGTTTTGGTTAATAGAAATGCATATGGATTAGAAGTGCCATTTACAGGCAGAGAAAAAGTTTTCTCTAAAGGCCCAGAAGTAGGAGAAATAGTAGTATTTTTCCCACCACATAAACCTACAGTTCCGTTTGTGAAACGTGTTATCGCAAAAGGGGGAGATAAAATCACCTACATAAATAAAAAATTCTATATCAATGGAGAAATATACAAGCAGGACTTCGTTGAAAAAGATGCTTTTGGGGCAGAACTATTTACTGAAAATAATAGTGACGATAAATATCTAATAAGACACATGCAAAGAACTGCTATTAATGGAGATTGGGTGGTTCCGGAAGGTATGTATTTTGTGGTCGGAGACAATAGAGATAATTCCAATGATAGTAGATCTTGGGGTGTTATTACAGAAGGGTCAATATGGGGAAGAGCAGACTTTATATGGCTATCTTGGAAATCAGGTGAATGGCCAAACTTTTCTAGAGCAGGGAAAGTAAACTAATGAAAAAGTGTGGATATGCAACAATTATTGGCAAGACTAATGTAGGCAAATCTACTTTCCTGAATAATTTCTTAGATAAAAAAGTGTCCATTACATCAAAGAAATCTCAAACCACTAGGTCAAATATTTACGCCGTAAAATCAACGAAAGAATGTCAGATTATATTTATTGATACGCCGGGGACACATAAAAAAACAGAGAAAACAATTAACAAAATTCTTAGAAAAAAACCCAAAGAGGTCATTCATGATGTTGATGTAGTTCTCTTTATGGTCTCAGGCACAAAATTTGATGCTGTTGATAAAGAGACACTAGAAATAGTTAACAGCTCAAAAGCAAAAAAAGTACTGCTAATTAATAAAATAGATCTTCTTAAAAGTAAAAATGAATTATTTCCATTTGTTGAGAAGGTTTTTTTGAAAGAGGAATTTGATAGCATTATTCCAATTTCTTCTAAGAAATGTGAAGGTTTAGACATTGTTCAAGATGAGCTAGAAAAGCTTATGCCAGAAAGCGATTTTTTCTACCCAGTTGAAGGGTTTGATTTTCAAAGTCAAACATTTGAGATAACCGAAATAATAAGAGAAAAAGTCATAAGATTGCTTGGGGATGAGCTTCCTTATCAAACAGCAGTTGTTCTGGATGTTTTTCAAGACCAACACGATCAAATAAATCTAGATGCAACCATATATGTAGCTAAAGAGAGCCAGAAAAAAATAGTCATTGGAGAAGAAGGAGCAAAGATTAAATCTATTGGTACAAAAGCTCGAATTGATCTAGAAGAAAAATATAAAAAGAAAGTCTTTTTGAGCTTATGGTGCAAGGTCAAGAAAAATTGGATTAATGACCCTGTGACTCTTGAAAGTTTCGGAATTAAAAATTAATGCAATCTAATATACAAGAAGCATTTGTAATACACTCTAGACCATATAAGGAGACTAGCTTAATAGTCACTTTTTTATGTAGAACTGCAGGTAAAATAAGTGCTGTAGCTAAGGGTGCAAAAAGAAAAAAATCAAAATTTGCTGGCCACCTTGAGCCATTTCAGTTATTGAATATTGACTTTAGGGGCAAGACTGATCTGAAGACACTATACCTTGCAGAAACTACCGAACCATACAAAGATTTTTTAGTGAAGGAAAGCCTATATTCAGCCTTCTATATAAATGAATTAATGAATTTTCTTTTGCTGCATTCTGATGAATCTGAACAATTATTTAGTCTTTACAAAGACTGCATCAAAGACCTCAAAACTAAAGATAATGTCGAAGCTATATTGAGAGACTTCGAATTAAACATTTTGGCAAATCTTGGTTATCAGATTGATTTTTTTAATGATCTTGATTCTGGTAAAGAAATAGATACCGAAAAAAATTATAAGTATAGTCCTCAAAGTGGATTCAGAGAGAGTAAAGAGGGCTATGATGGTAAAATTATAACTGATATAGGTAATAGAAATTTTTCTTCTGAAGCATTAAAGTTAAGCAAAGAGATTAATAGAAAAGCTATTGATTATTACTTCGAAGAGCTAAATATAAAAAGTAGAGTTTTTTTTAGATGATTTTAGGTATTGGAACAGATTTAATACACAAAGAAAAAGTTAAAAGTATCTATTCCAGATATGAGGAAAAATTTTTAAAGAAAATTCTTTCAGCTGAGGAACAAGAAACTTTTTATGCATTGCCTGAAAAAAAGAAAATAAACTTCTTATGTTCTTCTTTTGCTGCAAAAGAAGCACTTGTTAAGGCTCTGGGTACTGGTTTTAGAGGTATATACCCACCTGAAATTACTCTTGAAAAAGATGATCTTGGCAAGCCAAGGCTGGTTTCAAGCAGTTTAGAGGATTTAGACTGCCATCTATCAATAACAAATACAGATAGCTATACTCTGTCTTTTATAGTTCTAGAAAAATGAATCTGATACTTTTAGGAATGCCTGGTGCTGGAAAGGGAACACAAGCTGAGATAATTCAGAGAGAACAGGGCATAGCAAATGTCTCGACTGGCGCAATGATGAGAGAAATCAGCCGAGCAGAGACCGATTTAGGCAAAACTGTTCAAGAGTACTTATCTAGTGGAAGATTGGTCCCAGACAGCATAATAATACAAATGCTGGTGGAAAGAATTAGTCAAAGTGATTGCGATAATGGCTTCTTGCTTGACGGGTTTCCCAGAAATTTAGACCAAGCAAAAGCATTGGACGAAGCTAAAGTCGAAATTAACCTAATTTTATTCCTTAAAATTTCTGAAGAAGAAATAATTAAGAGAATGTCAGGAAGAAGAGTTCATCTAGCGTCTGGAAGGTCATACCATATTGCTCATAATCCACCAAAAGTCGATGGAAAAGATGATTTAACTGGTGAAACTCTTATTCAAAGAGAAGATGACCATCCTGATGTCATAAAAAAGCGTCTTCAGGTCTATTATGATGAGACAGAGCCACTTTTAAGCTTTTATAGGCAGAAAGATATAAGCTTTTACGAAATCGATGCTTCTAAAACCCTAGAAGAGGTCACAGAAGATATACGGAAAGTCATTTCGCATTGAATATTCTGGTTATAGACTTAACAAAAGATACGCATTATCTTGCTATTAGTTACAACAATAAGAAGCACTATTTTTCTTTCCATAACGAAGAAAGAGACAAAAAAAATGATTGGATAGAAAAAATAAATAAAATAAAAGATGAAATTCCTGATTTTAGCTTTGAAAACCTTGATTCTGCAGCTTATGCAGCGGGCCCTGGCTCATATACCGGTGCTAGGCTAGCATACACCTTCCTAGACACTATTAAATTAGTTACAAACTGTGATTTTTACGCATTCTCCAACCTTTCAGCACTAAAGTGGAATAATGATTCAATGACTCCAGTTATAAAAGGAAATAAAAATGATTATTTCTATAAAGTTAATGAAAAAGAGATGTATTGCAAAAGCCCTAAAGAAATCCCAGAAAATCATGGTTTTATAAGCTATTCAAGCGAAATTCCTGAGCTAAATAACGTAAAACAGCTAGAAGAAAGTGAAATTGCAAGCAACATACTAGAAATGATGCTAGAGAACGTAGGAAACGCCTTAGAATCAAACTATCCAAATTATATAAAAGAGCTCGATTACAAGAAAATAGATGGATGATCTTTCAGTTATACAAATAATAATTTTGAGCATAATTCAGGCAATTACTGAATTTCTTCCTATTTCTAGTTCTGCACACTTATTGCTACCAAGTAAATTGTTGGGTTGGCCAGATCAAGGCATAATATTTGATATAACAGTGCATTTTGCCAGTCTTTTAGCGGTTATTGCCTATTTTCGAGACCAATTTTTAAAATTTAGCTTCTATTTATCAAAAACATTCATTTTCTTAATTATTGCAACTCTTCCAATTGTGCTAATAGTACTATTTATAGATGGTATAGGGGATTATAGATGGACCCTTGAAAGTATTGCAATAAGCAATATAGTTTTTGCGGCACTACTCTTTTTAACTGACAAATTTTGCAATGGAACTCAGAAAAATTCTGAAATGAAGTGGTGGCAAGCTGCAATAATTGGCTTTTCTCAAACATTCAGTCTTATATCTGGAGCTTCTAGATCTGGAACAGCAATTACAGGAGCATTATTTCTTGGTTTTTCAAGGGAAGAAGCAGCAAGATTCTCATTAATGTTATCAATTCCAACCATAACAGGAGCACTACTTTTTAGCTTTTTAGATTTAAACACGTTAGATACAAATATAAACATTTTAGCAACTTTTATTGGCTTTTTAACAACATTTATCGTTTCTTATTTTTCAATTTATTTCTTTCTTAAACTAATAAAAAGCATAGGGTACACGCCGTTTGTTGTTTATAGGGTGCTTTTAGGAGTCATGATTCTTTGTCTGATATAAAAGCAATAACTTTTAATAGAAATAGCTTCAGTTCCAGAGCAATTTATTACTCAAAAAAATATAAAATACCTATAAAGCATGAAAAACTAAAAGAACCATACCTGGAAATTGCAGAAGAGTCGAAATTGTATGCAAATAAAGGGTTTCTAACGAATTTATACCATAAAGATCAATTCTCTCGGCGAATTGCTAATTATCAACGGGAAAAGCACCTTAAAAAGGCTATTGGTTTTAAATCCTCAATTTCGAAGAGAATACTCGATGGAACAGGTGGATTGGGTCATGATGCCTTTATTTTCGCGCTATTAGGGCAAGAAGTTACTATTGTTGAAAAGAATATTGGTCTTTGCATTCTTGTTGAAGAAGCAATCAATAATTTGCCTGATATAAGCTATTTTAATTCAGCAAAAGATAAAATTACTATTTTGAATGGTGATTCAAGAAAATATCTAGATCAAATTCAAGATTTCGATGTTGTTTACTTAGACCCCATGTTTAATTCAACAAAAAATTTAGCTAGAACTAAGAATTTATCCTTTATTAATGGGTATTTAGGCGATTATGACAATCCATTAGATGATTTTTTATCTACAGATTACAAACGAATAGTTATTAAAAAAGAATTGAAGGCGCCATATGGTAATTCAACAGAGCCTACGGTATCATTTAGGGGCTCATCAATTAGGTTTGATGTCTACACAAAAGGAGAAAAACTATGAACTTTGGACAAGCAGTAAATTCAGCACTTATAGAGAAATACGCGACTTTTAAGGGAAGGGCATGCAGAGCAGAATGGTGGTATTTTCTTCTTTTCTCAGTTTTAGTTACTCTTTTCGTAACTATAGTAGTGAGTTTTTTTACCTTTAGTAGCCTTGATGTGGAGTATCTAAGCACATTAAATGAGGATCAAGCCGCTCAATATGTCCTTGATAGTGATTTCGGCAAAATTCTATCCTTGGCCTCTATAATCCTTGGATTGGCATTATTTTTACCAAGTTTTGCAGTTACAGTAAGAAGAGTACAGGACTTAGATGGAAGTTATTTTTGGTCATTACCATATTTAGTTGCTGCTCTTATTGGTGTGTGGATTTCATTCTTTCCTTCAGCAGCAGACTCTGTAATTAGATTAGATGCTTTAGCAAATCTAATAACAATCGTATATTGCTTAGCTTTTTTAAGGCGTGGTTCTTTTGATGAAAATAGATTTGGTCCAGATCCATTAGAAGCAAAGGAAGATACTTACTAATCTTCTAAAACTACACCAGTACCATAAGCAACAACTTCTGATGCTCCTTGAGCAATAGTACTGCTCTGGATTCTAAAGCAGATAATGGCATTTGCGCCCTTACTCTCTGCATCAGCAATCATTCTTTCAACTGCTTGATCTCTCGTTTGTTGTAACAATCTAGAGTATTCTTCAACTTCACCACCTACTATATTTTTTAGAGAGGCAAAAACGTCTGCAACTGCATGTCTAGCACGAGCTGAGCTGCCTTTTACATAGCCAATCGTAGATTTAATTTCCTTTCCTGCAATCTTTTCAGAAGTAACAACAATCATTCTTATATTCTATCAAAGTATTTCAATTTTGCTTTTAGCTTCACAATGTGAATTAAAAGATTTAAAATGCTGACTTTATGGCTGTACAGAAAAGTAAAAAAACAAGAAGCAGAATAGGCATGAGGCGCTCACATGACGCATTAAGTGCTAATTCCTTGTCTACTGATCCAGTTTCTGGAGAAAGACATCTTAGGCACAATATGTCAGCTGATGGATTTTATAAGGGTAGATTAGTTAAAGATCTTAAAAAGAAAAAATCTGAAGAACCTGAAGAAGAAATTCAGCAATAATAAATCATGAGCTTTTCATTCTTATTCCCTGGTCAGGGTTCGCAATATTCTGGAATGTTTAAAGACCATTTCGAAGAATTTCCAGAGTTTAATGAGGTTATAGGCACCGGAGAGGAATTTTATAAAGAAGATCTCAGAAGCATAATATTCTCAGAAGACCCAAGATTATCAGACACCTATTACACTCAACCAATCCTTATGTTACTAAGTTTTGCACTTTTTAAAATCTGGAAAAAAAATGGTTGCCCAACACCAAAGGTTGCTGCAGGACATAGCCTTGGTGAGGTATCAGCTTTCTTATGTGCAGGAAGCCTTACTTTGGAAGAAGCTCTGCAATTCATAAAATATAGAGCTACTTTTATGATTGAAGGCAAAGGAGAAACCAAGACGAAAATGTCGGCAGTTTTAGGCTTAGATGGCGATAGCATTCAAAACATATTAAAAGATAAAAAAGCAAAATTTTTAGAGGCAGTTAACATGAATTCGCCGCTGCAAACGGTCATAGCTGGAAATACTGATGAAATTGAATCTGTTAAGAACGATCTAAGTGATAAGGGCGCTAAAAGAATAGTTGATCTAGCTGTTTCTGTGCCTTCTCATTCAAGCTTGATGGAGATAGCGACATCAAAGCTTAAATTGGTTTTAGACGATCTAAAAGTTGGCAAACCTGACTTTCCTGTCATACAGAATATTCAGGCAAAAATACCTCTTTCAATTTCAGAAATATGTGAAAACCTTGCTCTGCAGATCTCAAATCCTGTCCAATGGGTTGCTTCAATGAATAGGTTAAAAAAATATGGTTTGGATATGCATATAGAGCTTGGTCCAAATAAAATTTTGTCAGGTCTAGCGAAACAGAATAGAGTGCAAGGAGAATTTGCATCCTTAGATAATGTTGATACATTTAAAGAGTTATTGAAAAAATATGGAAAATAAGAAAGTACTTGTAACAGGCGGAAACAGGGGAATAGGAAAAGGGATTGTTGAAGGGTTCTTGAACAATGGAAATGAAGTTTTAGCTAGTTGCAGAGATGCATCTAAATTTCCATTAGAGAACGATAGACTTACAGTTGCAGAGCTAGATATTGCCGATACTAGATCTGTAGATAATTTTAAAAATACAGTTGAGAGTTTTGGGCCTGAAATCTTGGTAAACAATGCTGGGAAAACAAAAGATAATATATTTTTAAGGATGTCTGATGATGAGTGGCTAGATGTCATTAACACTAATCTTACGGGGACATTTAGAGTTACTAAATTAGTCGCAAAAGGTATGCTTAAACAAAAGTGGGGCAGGATCATAAATATAAGCTCTATCTCTGGAATGATGGGTAATCCAGGGCAAGCAAATTATTCTGCTTCAAAATCAGGCATAGATGGCTTCACCAGATCTTTAGCTAAAGAGCTTGGTTCAAGAAACATTACAGTAAACTCAGTAGCGCCTGGCTTTATTGCAACTGATATGACAGATAACCTTACTGATGAAGAACTTACAAAAAAAATACCACTGGGAAGAATAGGAAATGTTGAGGATGTAGTTTCTTTGGTTCTATTCCTTTCTTCGGAAGATTCAAATTATATTACAGGCCAAACTTTAGTGGTTGATGGCGGACTATTTATGAAGTAATGTATGCATTACGAAATCATTAAGGAGCAAAGATGAGCGAAGTTTTAGATAAAGTTGTAGACATTGTTTGTAATCAACTCACAGTAAATAAAGAAGATGTAACTGCTGAGTCTTCATTTGTTGAAGATCTTGGAGCAGATTCACTGGACACTGTAGAATTAGTTATGGCTTTTGAAGAGGAGTTTGGCGCAGAGATTCCAGATGAAGAAGCAGAAAAAATAACAACTGTACAGAGTGCTGTCGACTGGATCAAAAATAACACTTAATAAAGCCCTAATTTTTTCCTTAGTACTTGGAGTTTTATTGGTCTCAATGAAACTTCAGTTTACTCTGGCACAAAAAATCCCTTATAACGAAGCAAATAAAACGTTTGTTATTAATAAAGGGGACAGTCTTTACAAAGTTCTTGCCAGATTAGAAGAATCACATGGTATAGAGGGCACTTCATGGCTTAAATTAAAATACATTTTCAGAGATTCTCCAGTAATAAAGGCAGGACGATATACCATTTATCGCGACTCGAAATTAGACTCTCTAATTGATCGTTTTGTAATCGGAGATGTCGAAGAATTTAAATTCACCATTATTGAAGGAACAGTAGCTAAAAATAATCTTATTAAATTAGAAAAGTTGCTTTTAGATAATGATCTATCTTTTGATATTCCTGACAGAGTTGTAAATATTTTCTCATCTGAAGGTTCTGTTCTGCCAGATACTTATTTCTTTTCAGACCAAGAAGATTTAGTTAAAGTTTTAGAAGATTCAAAAATATCTCTTGTTGAACATGTCGAGGACTTATGGGAGAGAAAGCCAGAAGATAATCCTTTAAAAAATAAAGATGAAGCTTTAGTGCTTGCCTCTATTATTGAAAGGGAAGCTTTACTTAATTCTGAGCAAACAATAATAGCCTCTGTATTTTTAAGTAGATTAAGAAAAGGTATGAAGCTACAAGCTGATCCAACGTCATCCTATGGCTATTATAAGGATTATGGCGAAAGAATTGGCAGGGCTGTCCTCGATGATCAGAATGAATTCAATACTTATGTAATTAAAGGCTTACCGCCATCACCCATATGTTTTCCATCAAAAGGAGCAATCGAAGCAGCAATAACTTCATCTCCTGGAGAGTACTTGTACTTTGTTGCCAAAGGAGATGGATCACACATCTTTTCAAAAACCTACGAAGAACATAATAAAGCTGTAAAAAAGTATATTTATCCTAAATAATAGAGATTATGTTTATCACATTTGAAGGAATAGAAGGTTCAGGTAAATCAACTCAAATTGAGCTATTGCGATCCTCACTTAAAGAGGAGGGCAATGCTGTTGAAATACTAAGAGAGCCAGGAACAACTCAGTTAGGTGAAAAGATAAGAGACATCTTTCTTGAAAAGACTAATGAAAAGGTGGACCCAATTACTGAGGCATTTTTACTCTATGCTTCACGCAAGCATCTAGATCAGAATTTTTTGCAAGAGCATTTGAAAAATAGATCTATTGTTATAGCCGATAGATACTCAGATGCAACGATAGCTTATCAGTGTTTTGGTAAAGGTCTATCAGAAGATTTTGTTCAATATATACATGAAAAATCAGGTCTTTTATCTCCAGATTTAACCTTCTATCTCGATATAACAGCTGAGGCTTCTAAGGCCAGAATTGATGATAGAGAGCTAGATAGAATGGAGAGCGAATCGTTAGATTTTTTCAATAAGGTTAGAGCAGGCTATCTAGAAATAGCAAAATTAAATGCAGATAGAGTTATTGTATTAGATGCAGAGCTATCAGTGAAAGATTTACAAGATCAAATTTTCAAAGAGGTTAAAAGTAGACTAGATGCTTCCTTGGGTTAAAGACTATCTCAACAACGAATTTACACCTAAACCAAAGACAATTTTTTTTGGTCCTGAAGGTCTTAATGTAATTGATTTAAGCAGGTTGCTAGTTAATAGGCTTATTTCTGATATTGATGGAAAGGATCATTCTAGCTCACTATTAGAAGATATTGCCTCACCTAACTTTTATTTTCTAAAAAAAGAGGAAGATAAGACTAATATCCCTATAGAACAATTAAGAAAGCCTAAAAATTTCCTTACCTTGAGTACAACAAATAAGAAAATTTTATTTATTCAAAATGGAGAACATATTAGAGTTGATGGCTACAATACACTTTTAAAAGTTTCAGAAGAGGCTGACGATAATACTTTTATTTTCATAGCCACAAATAATATTAACTCAATTCCTTCAACGATAATAAGCAGATTTCATAAACATAAATTTCCTATGCCTAAAAGGGAGGAAGTTATAGCTTTTCTCAATGATATAAAGGTAGATTTAAGTGAAAAGGCTAAAAATTTTATTTCATTTAATCCTTGGCTAATTGAAGAGGCAGAAGACAATGAATTGCTAAAGAAAATTAAAAATTTTGATACTTATGTCAAAGCAAAAGGCATCAATTCAAAAGATAAAATAGAAATAGAGGCATTTGTAGACTATTTGGTTTTTATCAATAAAAATAATGTACAGAAATCGCCGAAAACAAGCCTAAAAAATCTTGAAGAGCTGATAGATATAAAGAGATCTATAAGATCGCCCAATAACCTAAGCATGGATATAGCAAAATTAAGAATTAGTTCTTGTCTCTAGTAGGTCGAGGAAAAAACTTATTTTCTTGCTCAAAAGCATAAGCAATATTCAATAAATTGACCTCGTCCCAAGCTGTGCCCATGAAAGAGACTCCAGTTGGCATGCCATCTATATAGTCTAAAGGTATTGTTATATGTGGATATCCCGCAATAGCAGATATGCCTCCATTTCCCCAACCATTTTCAAAATTATCACCTTTCCTATAATTTATTCTCCAGGCAGGATTACGTGTAAGCCCCACTATAGCTATTATTGACTCTTCTTCTAATACTGCATCTATTCTTGCTTTTGAAGCCTCTATTAGTTTAAGGGCATCATTATAAGCAGTTTCATCAACAGCTTTGACACTCTCTTCAAGTATATCTTGACCAAAATATTTTAAAATTTCCCTTTTATTTCCATTATTGAACTCAATTAATTCTTCAATATTCCTAGTTTTAGAGCTGGATTCTTGTAGATAGTCATTCAGCCCTACATTAAATTCATATAAAAGCAGATAAAACTCTTTAGACCAATCATCGCTATCCAGCGGTTTAAGAGATATTTCAATGACTTCGGCACCTAGATCTTCAAGAACTATGGTGATCTTATTCGTTAAATTTTTAGTTACTTCAGGCGCATCATCTGAAACCTTTATAACTCCAATTCTTTTTCCATTCAAATAATCAGCATCTAGCTTGGTTAGCCCTTTAAAATCATAGTTTCGGGGGATATTAAAAGTTGCTTTATCTTTAGGATCTCTTCCTGATATAGCTTCAAGCACTATAGCCGCATCATATACGCTTCTAGCCATCGGCCCAGCGGTATCTTGGGAGCTTGATATAGGTATAATGCCATCTCTGCTAACCAAGCCCACAGTAGGTTTTATGCCAACGACACCATTTATAGAGGCAGGGCAGACTATTGAGCCATTTGTTTCTGTACCAATAGAAGCAGGAGCAATTCCCTCGGCTACAATAGCAGCACTTCCAGAACTTGAACCACACGGATTGTATTTAAGATTGTATGGATTATATGTTTGTCCACCAACACTTGACCAGCCGCTAGTCGAGCTACTAGCCCTAAAATTAGCCCATTCAGACAGATTCGTCTTGCCAGCTATAACAAAACCGGCCTTTTTAAGATTTTTAATTATTTGAGCATCATCTTTAGGCAAATTATCCAGTAAAGCCTTTGATCCTGCAGTATTAGCTAAATTTTTGGTATCAATATTATCCTTAACGAATATTGGAACACCACGCCAATTAGCTGATCTCGAGTAAATATAGGATCTATACAGCTCATTAGGCCCATAAAAACTGATGATAGAGTTAATTTCCTTATCTGATAAACGGGCATTTAATAGATAATCTCTATAAAACTGTTTAGTATTTTTTGATTCAGATAAAAGATTCTTATATTCGGATATCGAAATATCTTGAAAATTGTTCTCGGAATATAGAAATGAAGCAAAAAGTAACAAAAAGATGTAATTTTTATGCATTAAGTAATGATATAGCATAAAAAGGCTGAATAAGGCAAAAATAGACCATATAAGCAGTTTTTTTAGTAATTAAGGTTGTATTAACTATGAAAGTAGGGAAGGGGCCTTAAAAGGGCCCTTCCACATAGATATTAAGTAGGTTTTTTACGAAACGTTAAAGTTAATTGCATTACAAGTATTAAAACGCTAAAAAATACAGATAATGGGCCTCCTAAACCTGCAATGTTATCAGCAGCAGCTTGAAGTCTAGGAACTGCTGCAGAGTCAACTTGAGATAATTGCTCCGTATAAGCACTAAGCACGCTTGCTCCAGTCATTCCATTAAAAGTCATTAAAACAGCGACTGAAACATAGAAGAGTGAGACCATAACTTTTCCAACCATATCAGTATTTTGATTTTCGTAGATATTTGCAGCAAATCTAAATCCCAACCATATCAAAATGACAAATCCTACAAAATTCATTGCGTTGGATATAAAGAACAGGTACATCAAATTCAATAATTCATATTCATTCATAATTTCCTCCTATCAAAAATAGGGTAGTGCATTAAAAAATCACTTTCCATTTTTTTTTGTGACAATTCTGAAAATTTTTTTCTCAACATTTTTATCATAAATACAACTTCGCATAATATATATTATGTTAAATAATAAGCACAATTTTAAAGGTGAGATGAGTAAGCTTATAGTCTTTATTTATGAGGTATACAGAGCCTTAGGTATATAAAAAGAAAATTTATTTAACATAATCTAGGAAAACCATGAATGTTTTCCAAATTTGTTATGCTCTACTGTTGTCTGAGTATCTAAATAATGTTTAAAACCCATCAAGACGTTGTTTATGTATGACTGCATCCTATGTTTTATATAGAAATTCCACATTATCCACTCCGTTATTTTGCTTTTATACGGCAGTATAGGGTTAATTCGTACCCTTAGACTTGATGTATTGTCGTCTCCTTTAACTATCCACTCGACATTAGCTAACTTCCTATTTCTGCTAATTTCGAGCTCATATCCACTTTCATCCCATTTAATAAATTCTCTACGGTATTTGATACCATTTAAGTACTCTATATGGTCTACAGAGCCTACTCCTGGCCATTTTTCAGTAGTATTTGACTTACAAAATGGATGAAATTTATTTAAATTCCCTGGTTCTCTTATTGCCTCCAGGATGATTGATCTATTCTTATGAAATGTTTCTTTCGCTTCAACGTGCATTTTTTTCTACATATTTAACTTTATAGTTATTATTTATAGTCCTCTCAGAAGTTTCTTTAAAGCCCATTTTTTGATGGAATCTTAATGATATTTCATTTTTAGGCTCTATGTTAACTTCTGCACAAATTGGCAGCTCATTTTTATCATTTATATTAAATATATGCTCATATAAATATGTGCCAATCCCTTTATTATCATGTTTTTTCTTTATTCCAACTCTATCTATATAAAGGAATCTTTCATATTTTTTATTAAAATGGATGTAATTTTGAGATTTATATATACTGTTTTCTCTGAAACACACTATAAATCCGACTAATTCACTTTTTTTCTCAATATAAAAGCTATCACTAGACATATCTATAAGGTCTTTCAGCTCATTTGAATTATCTAGACTTCCGACCATTGGTGTTAAGTCCTGATTCAAGATATATATTTGTTCTATAGTATCTTTATTAGCGGTTTTCAGGTTACTTAGCACTAGATTGCTCATGATAATAAATGTTTGTAGAACTCCTAAGTCCATTAATGTCAAAACGTTCAAGGAATGTGACTATATATGTCGATCCATCCGGCATATCATCTGTTGTTTGCCCGTCTCTGGGCCAGCTATGATACATTCCTCCTGCAGTAAAATCATAGACTTGGACATCGTTTAAACATCCTTCATGACTATAAATTGAAAAATAAAAACCATCACCATCATCATCTTCATCCTCATAGACCGTTGTATAGCTACATTCATTGAATTCTTTCCAAAAATTTATGACATCACTAACGGGATAATGGTATTGTCCACCACCAGGTGAAATGATGGTGTCATTTGTACCATGTATATGTAAAACTGGCATTGGATGAATTGACTGGCATGTACTGATACTGCCAATATCCATTGTTCCAGATACAGCTGCTATGGCAGCAATTTTGGCGCTTAAATTGCAACCAAGACTGTATGTCATGAAAGCACCATTTGAAAATCCTGTAGCATAAACTCGATTTAGATCTATATTTAAATTTTCTCCCATAAAATCTATGACAGAGTCGATAAAACCAAGATCACAAACAGAACTAGAGTCACAAGTTCCAGTGAACCAGCCGGTTGATCCCTTTTCTTCAGCAACCGTTCCTTGAGGAAAGATTGGTATAAAGTCTCTTTCATCAGCTAAAGCTCGAAAACCCGTATAAGACATATTGTAGTCAGCGTAATCATCTCCTCCATGAAGGCTTATTAATAGTGGCATTGCAGAGGAATTCTCAGAATAATTTTGTGGCAGATAGTAATAAAACTCTCTAGCAATATCATCATATGTGACAGTGCAATAGTAAGTTCCACTCCCAGATTGTTCTGTGCATGATGGTCCTGGTTGTGGTGTTGGAGCTGGTGTTGGAGCTGGTGTTGGCGTTGGTGTTGGCGTTGGTTGCGGCTCAGGATTACTCATGCCCCCTCCTCCACCGCAAGCCGTTAGAATAATGGTTATCAAAACAACTAAAAATCTACTCATTTGACAATACTATAAGCCAAAAAACCTTTTAAATATGACAAATAAGTGACATTTCAAAATATCCCAGTAAAATACCCTCAATGGGAAAAGACACTATTGAAATGCAGGGAACCGTAATCGAGGTTCTGCCTAATACTGTATTTAGAGTCAAATTGGAAAATGATCATGTCATAACAGCCCATATATCAGGCAGGATGAGAAAGAATTACATTCGAATCCTTAATGGCGATAATGTTACTGTGGAAATGTCTCCTTATGACCTATCAAAAGGCAGGATAACCTTCAGATCTAAGTGATTTATTGCTTTTGAATTCTTTTAATTAGCAAATCACCAAACTTAGAACAACTTACTTCTTCTGCATCGTCAATTAGTCGAGCAAAATCATAAGTAACTCTCTTTTTGCTAATGGTTTTTTGCATAGCTTCAATTATTAAATCAGCAGCTTCTACCCAACCCATATGCCTTAACATCATTTCAGCTGAAAGTATTAGAGATCCTGGGTTTACTCTATCTTGTCCTGCATATTTTGGAGCAGTTCCATGTGTTGCTTCAAATACTGCAACTTCATCACCTAGATTGGCTCCAGGCGCTATTCCAATTCCACCAACTTGTGCTGCTAGCGCATCTGAAAGATAGTCCCCATTTAGGTTAGGTGTTGCCAAAACATCGTAATCAGCTGGTCTTAAAAGGCATTGCTGTAAAAAAGCATCACAAATCACATCTTTAACAATGATATCTTTACCTGTATTAGGGTTTTTAAATATATGCCAAGGGCCGCCATCAAGCGGCTTTCCACTGAATTCCTCTCGAGCAAGTTCATAACCCCAATCCATGAACGCACCTTCTGTAAATTTTTGTATATTACCTTTATGAATAAGTGTTACAGAATCTTTTTCATTTTGAATGGCATATTCAAATGCTTTTCTAACTAACCTCTTTGTACCCTCTTCTGAAACAGGCTTAATTCCTATTCCGCAATTCTCTGTAAACCTTATTTTTTCCACCCCGAAGTCATCTTGAAGCACTTTTATTAGCTTGTTTGCTGCATCTGTATTTGATTCGAACTCAACACCAGCATAAATATCTTCCGAGTTTTCTCTAAAAATTACCATATCAACTAGATCTGGTCGTCTTACTGGACTTGGAGTGCCATCAAAATACTTCACAGGTCTCAAACATACATATAGATCTAATTTTTGTCTTATAGCCACATTTAATGAGCGGATACCACCGCCAACAGGAGTTGTTAATGGACCTTTAATTGAAACTTTATAATCCTTACAAGCTTGAAGTGTTTCATCTGGTAACCATTCATCATTACCATAAAGTTCTACTGATTTCTCACCACAGTAAATCTCCATCCAACTTATTTCTCTTTTGCCTTCATACGCTTTTGTTACTGCAGCGTTAATAACGTTAAGCATTACAGGAGTTATATCCACTCCAATGCCATCTCCTTCGATATAAGGTATTATCGGATTATCCGGCACAACCAGCTTATTGTTTTTGTAAGTTATTTGCTTGCCCTTTGTTGGGGCTTTAATCTTTGATTTACTCATACCCTAAAAATTGTGGCTTGATTATACTTAGATTTACACTAAATATTAAGACTCAAAACCTAATTAATGTGGAAAAGCAAAAAAAAGTTATCGTTGGCATATCTGGAGGAGTAGATTCTTCCGTTTCTGCTTTGCTTCTAAAAGAAGCAGGATTTGACGTTCAAGGTATCTTTATGAAGAATTGGACTAACTCTGCTCCTAACATAGAATGCACCTCAGAACAGGACTTTAAAGACGCTGAAGAAGTATGTGATCAAATAGGCATCCCTCTTCATCAAGCAAACTTTTCTTCAGATTATTGGGATAAAGTATTTAAGAAATTTCTTTCAGACCATCATGCTGGATTAACACCAAACCCAGATATTCTTTGCAATAAAGAAATAAAGTTCAGAGCCTTTTTAGATTATTGTCTAGAAACAGGTGCAGATTTTATAGCTACTGGTCATTATGCACGTCTTAAAGGTGACGGTGATTATATGAGATTACTAAGAGGCTCCGACCCCAAAAAAGATCAATCATATTTTCTTCATCAAGTACTTGGAGAAGATTTAAAGAAGACTATATTTCCGCTTGGTGAGCTCACTAAAGAACAAGTAAGATCAATTGCCCAAGACAATAATCTTACCACCTCAATGAAGAAAGATTCTGTAGGAATCTGTTTTATAGGTAAAAATAAATACAATGATTTTATTGGGAATTTTTTGGGCAAAAAACCTGGCAAGATTCTAGATGAAAATGGAGAGAGGCTTGGAGACCATGATGGCTTAATGTATTTCACTTTAGGTCAAAGACAAGGAATAGGTCTTGGTGGAGTCAAGGGCAGAGAACAAGATTCATGGTATGTGGCACATAAAGATATTGATTCTGATGATCTCACAGTAGTTCAAGGAAATTCTCATCCTCTTCTATATAGTGATGGATGTTATGTTGATGATATCCACTGGATTAATGAAGAGGTCCAAGAGAATTTTGATTGTAAAGTTCAAATAAGGTATCAGTCAGAAGCCGTGAGAGCCAGAGTCTCAAAATCAAATAAAGGTTATAGGGTTGAATTTATTGAACCTCAATTAGCCGTCACCCCGGGACAATCAGCTGTAATCTACAGAGATGATGAATGTTTAGGCGGGTCCATAATTAAAGATAGAATTTCAAAAATTTATTACGACTGGGCAGAAAATAGAGGGTATAATTACCAAGCCTATGGATGAGAAAACTCTGAGGAGCCTTTCACCTCTAGATGGCAGATATCACGAAAAGACTGAAGTAACTCGTGAGATATTTTCTGAGCTAGGGCTAATCAAACACAGATTAAAAGTTGAAGTTGAATGGCTGAAATATTTTCTGAATAATTTCAGAGAAGAGCTTCTAACGCCCGAAGTCAAAAAGCAATTAAATGAACTTTCAGAATTACCAGATAGTCTTGCTCTAAGAGTTAAGGAGATTGAAAAAACAACCAACCATGATGTCAAAGCTGTTGAGCTAGCTTTAGCCGAACAATTTGATGGCAATGAAGATATACAAAGTCTGATTCATATATTTCTAACCTCTGAAGATGTTAATAGTGTTAGTTATGCTTTAATGCTAAAAAAGATCCATGCCTCAACTCTTTCATGGCTTGAAGATATACAGTTAAAACTTAAAGATCTAGCTGAGAAAAATAAAGACCTAGCAATGCTCTCAAGGACACATGGGCAGCCAGCCTCCCCCACTACACTTGGAAAAGAAATTAATGTATTTAAAACCAGACTTAAAAGCGAACATTCAAAAATGAAAGAAGCAAAATTTTATGCAAAATGGGGAGGAGCTACAGCAAATTACAATCCACATAAATTAGCTTTTCCAGACACTGATTGGGTTGAGTCAACGAAGAAATTTTTTGAAGGATTAGACCTAGAATTGTCCAAAGTAACAACACAGATTGAGCCACACGATTATATGGCTGATTTATTTCATGGGATTGCAAGAGTGAACAATATATTGCTTGATTTGACTAAAGATATTTGGACTTATATCTCACTCGATTATTTCAATCTCAAACTCAAAAAAGATGAAGTTGGATCATCAACTATGCCACATAAAGTTAATCCAATAGACTTTGAAAACGCTGAAGGTAATTTGGGTTTATCGAATGCATTATTTAATCATCTTGCAGATAAACTTACTGTCTCCAGATTGCAAAGAGATTTGTCTGATTCAACAACCTTAAGAAACATTGGTTCTGCTTTTGGATATTTAGAGATTGCAAAGAATTCAATGCTAAAAGGTTTAGATAAATTGGAAGCAAATGAAGCAGCAATAGCATCTGATCTTGAAGATAGATACGAACTTTTAGCCGAAGCATTGCAAAGTTTTTTGAGACTTGAAGGAATGAAAGATGGGTACGATAGAGTGAAAGAATTAAGTAGAGGACAGAAGATAGATAAAGATACTTATCTAAAAGCCGTTGATAGTCTTGTGAAGTCTGAAGAGCATAAAGAAATATTAAAACAATTAACTCCTCAAACATATGTAGGTATAGCATCAGATTTAGCTAAAGAAGAATAGTTGTGAGCATAAAATTTAAATTTAAAATTCCCGAAGAAGCTGAGATTATTTTCAATGAAGAAGCTAAAAAACTCTTAACAGATCTGCACAATAAATTTGATGGCAGAATTAGTGAGCTGCTAGCTCAAAGAGCGCAAAAACAAGAAAACTTTAATGCTGGAAAAGCTCCAGATTTTCTTAACGAAACAAAAGAAATAAGAGATTCAGAATGGAAGGTAAGACAGATTCCAGAAGACCTCTTGGACCGAAGAGTTGAAATAACAGGACCGGTCGACAGAAAGATGATTATTAATGCCTTAAATGCTGATGTAAAAGTGTTTATGGCTGACTTTGAAGATTCTCTAAGCCCTACCTGGGAGAACGTAGCATTGGGCCAAAGAAATATGTATGACGCTGTCAGAAGAACCATTACATTTGAAAATCCAACCAACAATAAAAAGTATGAATTAAATGATGAGATAGCAACCTTAATGTGTCGTGTTAGAGGACTACACCTTAAGGAAAAAGGAATCGATATTAATGGAGAAAATCCTTACGGCTGCTTATGTGATTTTGGTCTTTATGCTTTCCATAATGCCAAAGAATTAATTAACAGAGGCACAGGGCCATACTTTTATATTCCAAAGTTACAGTCCCATTTAGAGGCTAGGTTATGGAACGAAATAATAGATTATTCAGAAGACTATCTTAATTTACCAAGAGGAACAGTAAGAGTTACATGTCTAATCGAAACACTTCCTGCAGTTTTTGAAATGGATGAAATTCTTTACGAACTAAGAGATCATATTGTGGGCTTAAATTGCGGCAGATGGGACTACATATTTAGTTACATAAAAACCTTCCAAAATCATGCAAATAAACTCTTGCCTGATAGAAGCCAAGTCGGCATGAATCAACCATTTCTAAACGCTTATTCAAGACTACTTATTAAAACATGTCATCGCAGAGGGGCCTTTGCTATGGGCGGAATGGCAGCATTAATTCCATCAAAAGATCCGGAAGAGAATGAAACTATTATTGAAAAAGTTATGGGAGATAAATTACTAGAAACTAGCAATGGGCATGATGGAACTTGGATCGCGCATCCAGGCTTATCTGATATTGCTAACAATGTATTTTCCAATGCTTTTGATGTCGGAAAAACAAATCAAATGCATGTAATGAGAGAAGAAGATGATATCAACCAGGCAGATCTGATAACACCTTGTGAAGGTGATTTCACCGAAGATTGTTTTAGATCAAACATTCGAGTTTCTTTAAGATATATAACAGCTTGGCTGCATGGTATTGGTTGCGTACCAATTTATGGATTAATGGAAGATGCAGCGACAGCAGAGATTTCTAGAAGCTCTTTATGGCAATGGGTTAAGCATGGCGTAACCATGGATACAGGCATTGTTGCGTCAAAAAAGTCATTTGAAAAAATGCTAGATGAGGAATACAATGTTGTCCAAGAAGAGGTTGGGCAAAACTCTTTGGATTCAGATAAGCTTGTCGAGGCCAAAAAATTACTAAAAAAATTGGTTATAAGCGCCGAGTTAACTGATTTCCTTACATTGCCAGCGTATAGGAGTATTAAATGAATTTAAACGATCAAGTGGCCGTCCTAAAGAAAGATTGGGCCGAAAATTCTCGATGGAAGCATGTTAAAAGACCATATTCTGCCGAGGAAGTTGTCAAGTTAAGAGGTTCTTTACAACCTGAATGTACATTAGCTAGAAAAGGAGCAGAAAAACTCTGGAATTACTTATTTACAGAGGATTACATCAATTGTTTAGGTGCCTTAACTGGCGGACAAGCTGTTCAACAGGTAAAAGCTGGTGTTAAAGCCATTTATTTATCAGGTTGGCAGGTTGCAGCAGACAATAATTCAGCTGGCACAATGTACCCCGATCAATCACTCTATCCAGTTGATTCTGTACCTAAAGTGATAACTAGAATTAATAATGCTTTCAGAAGAGCAGATCAAATTGAGTGGATGACCACTAATGGACAGCCAAAAGTCGATTTCTTTGCACCAATTATTGCCGATGCTGAAGCTGGTTTTGGCGGTAATTTAAATGCTTTTGAGCTAATGAAAAGAATGATTGCAGCAGGTGCTGCTGGAGTGCACTTCGAAGACCAATTAGCTAGCGTCAAAAAATGCGGTCATTTAGGTGGAAAAGTCCTGGTGCCAACCCAAGAAGCGGTACAAAAATTAATAGCTGCACGACTAGCTGCAGATGTATCAAACACTCCTACAATTTTAATTGCTAGAACAGACGCTGATGCAGCGGATTTAGTAACATCAGACGTAGATGAAAACGACAAACCATTCTTAACTGGAGAAAGGACTTCAGAGGGCTTCTTTAGAACCAAAGCAGGACTTGATCAAGCTATTGCAAGAGGCTTGGCTTATGCACCCTATTCTGATCTTGTATGGTGTGAAACATCTAAACCAGACCTAGAGCAAGCAAAAACTTTTGCCGAAGCTATCAAAAAAGATCATCCAGAGATTATGTTGGCTTATAACTGCTCACCATCTTTCAATTGGAAAAAGAATCTTGATGATGCCACTATAGCTAAATTCCAGAAAGAACTTGGCGCAATGGGTTATAAGTTCCAGTTCATCACTTTAGCTGGCATTCATTCAATGTGGCATGGCATGTTTAATCTAGCAAATGAATACGTTGCAGACGGAATGACAGCTTACGTTAAGCTACAGGAAAAAGAGTTTGAAGACGCCAAAAAAGGCTACACTTTTGTCTCCCATCAGCAAGAAGTTGGAACAGGCTATTTTGATGCAGTAAATAATTGCATACAAGGTGAAGAAAGTTCAACGTCAGCATTGAAAGGATCTACTGAAGAAGATCAGTTTTAATGTTAAGATACTTATTAAGGGCTACTTGAGATGGTAGCCCTTTTTTTATACGCTGAACTTTAATGTACTTGCGAACATCGATTTTTTTGTCATTTTTACTAATTGGCTGTGGTGGTTCAAGCTCAAATGATGAAAATAGCTCTGATGAAGCATTATTGACAATAAATGTCACTAATTTTCCATCAAATTTAAAAAGCTATAAGCCAGTAAATATAAGTGTTACGTCTAACTATGACTGCTCATTTATTCTAGAAAGTGAAGACATTTATTGGGTTTCAACCAATGACAACAAAAATTTCTCTTACAGAGCACCTATTACCTTATTAAATGAAGCAGAATTTGATGTACAGATCAGTTCAATTCAGAATGCATATTGTCCTCAAGGATCAGTTAATTTAACCCATACAGTCACAAGAGATGAAGACAATCTAAGGCATATTCCCACACCATCTCCCTACAATAATTCAGCTCTAAAAACAGAGTATTTTGCTTCACATAATTTAGGTTTTGGTGGAATTGAAGTTACTGATAGATTTACAGCAACTATATGTTATCCAACACCCAATGATTGTGAAACTTTAGAAAATGCTTTATTTGGCCAAGATGCCCATAATATGGCAACTGGAGACTTTAATGGGGATGGTTTTGAAGATATTGTTGTGGCCTGGGCACTCTTTCCTCACACCATAGAACTCGAGCAAAAAGTTCATGCACCAGTGCACATTTATTTGAATGATGGCAATGGCAATTTGTATGAAGATAATTCAGTCTATTATTCAAACGAAGCACCTACGCATCCAGCCCCATATAGGCTTGCTATTGCTGATTTTAATGATGATGGTATTGATGACATATTTGTTGGCTCAATGGGGTTACAGTATCGTGATCCAGACTCCGCTAATGACTTTATTCTGCCCTACCCTGATCTACTATTATTAAGCGACTCATCCGGCAGATTTAGCGATGCTTCAGCAAATATTGATGATCAGAATAATGGCAATGGCAAAATATGTGGGTTTAGCCATGACGCTAGTACTGGAGACTTTGATAATGATGGGGATTACGATGTTTTTGCATGTAATTTGTTGTTAGTTAACGATGGCATAGGTAATTTTGTCATTCACGAAGACCTCGATTTTAATCTACAACAAGCCTACGGAAATCCTATGAGCAGTTTAATTGTCGATTTAAATAACGATGATTATGATGATCTTGTCTTCTGGAACTTTGATAATCGTCCCAATAGCATATCTGAAGAGGGTTTTGCGCTCGTCAGCGATGGGTCAGCTAATGTAGATGACTGGACTTTAATTGAATTGCCAGAAGGTCCTTTTGGACGAAATCATAATAAGTTTAACCATGCAGCATGGGGCGATTTAAATAACGACGGCAATAACGATGTAGTTGTTGGTATTACCAGAGATTTGCCTTATTACGAGGGTGCTTATGTGCAGGTCTTAATGGGAGATGGAAATGGTAATCTTATCGATGTGACAGACACTAATTTTATTGCTCAACCACGTCAAGCAACACACCATGGCGAAAGCAATATCTACTTGAGAGATTTTGATAATGATGGCGATCTAGATATTTTTCACTCAACTAGAGATTTTGCATCTAATTTGCATGGTTCACACATAGCCTTAAACGATGGAAATGCCAGCTTTTTAACGATTTCAGAGACTAGATTACCGCAAAAACCGAAAGCAAACGAATGGGACAATAATTCCTACTTATTTAAGGGCATGCCAATAAATCTAGATAATCAAGGCTGTTTAGATCTTATTTCAACTTCTGATAGTTGGATGGATAGCAGTGCAACTAGAAACTATTTGTATTCGTTGATTAATTTAAAGTGCGACTAGATTTAGTCTTTGATTTTGCCACAAACCTGGCAAGTATCACCTTTTGAGAGGTAAACACCGCCACAACTAGGTTGAAGAGGCTTGTTTCTCAGAATAAGACCAATAGACATACCTGCTATTGCTAAAGCAGCTACTATTAATCCTAAAATTGCATTGGTCATGGGTATATTTTACTCCATTCTGAAGAATTTACTGATTTTCCATCATTTTTGATAAAAAATACGGCTAAACCTTCTTTTTCTGCTATCTCTAGCCCTTTTTCTATCCCTAAAACATACATTGCAGTAGCCCAAGCATCAGCTTCAGTGGTATTTTCGCCAATAACTGTTATTGAGACAGCATCTTTAGGCCCTTCTCCCCAAATATGACCAGGATTTCTATATTCACCTGAAGTAGCAATGGAAATGCCGCTTTGTGGGGCACTAAAGGCTCTATAAGCGCTTGAATTCAGATCAAAGGGGTTATTTACGCCCCAAGTCCAGAATTCGTCAAATTTTGTGCCATTTATGCTTACCTCTCCCCCGATATCAATAAAATAGTTAAAAATACCATTCTCAAAAAGTAACGTGCTTATTCTGTCTACTGCATAACCCTTACCAATAGCTGAAAAATCGAGCAAAATAATGTCTTTATCCCGATAGGGATTATCTGCGTAGTAAGCCCAGTCAGTATAGTAATAAAACACACTACTATTAGAAAAATATTCCCAAAACTCTGTTGGAACATTCGAGCAGTCGCAGGGATCGGGATCTAGCAGACATATACATATGGATTCAGCTTCCTCCCCCCCTCTTATGAAACCCTCTTCATTGGGCGGCACCATATTCAAAAAGGGATTAAATGTCCCTTCGCTTTTGATATGAATTTCATCTGATAGCCAGAATAGGTCCAAGAATTCTTCAGAAAGACAATTACCAAAGCTTTCTTCTGTAATGCAGCTTTCATCACGACGATTAAATTTACTAATCATTGAATCCTCTTTGTAAGTTGAAAAGACCATATCGATTCTATCTAGTTCTGCTTTGACCAATGTATGAATCTCTTCTTTGTCAATATTTTCTGTGAATTGAACAGAATAAGTGGTGCCATAGATTGACCCTTCAATAACTTGAACTTTTTCCTGCGAGCATCCAGCAAGCAGAAGAACAATAAGTAAAGTTGAGAGTCTAGATACCAAAGTCATCGAGCATTATGTTTTCTTCTTCTACCCCAAGATCGCTTAGCATTTTTATGCAAGATGAGTTCATCATTGGTGGCCCACAAAGATAAAACTCGCAGTCTTCTGGAGCAGGATGTTTTGACAGATATTCATCTTCTGTTACTTGATGAATGAAACCAGTTAAACCATCCCAATTATCTTCCGGTAAAGCATCCGATAAAGCTATGTGAAAACTAAAATTTTCATTGTCTCTAGCAAGTTTTTCAAACTCCTCTTGATAGAAGATTTCTTTCATGCTTCTAGCGCCATACCAGAAAGAAATTTTTCTATTGGTATTTATTCTGAGCAGTTGATCAAAGATGTGAGATCGCATTGGCGCCATGCCAGCACCACCACCGATGAACACCATTTCATTGTCAGTTTCGCGAGCAAAGAATTCTCCAAAAGGACCAAAGACTTTTACCTTATCACCAGGCTTTAGATTGAAAACATAAGATGACATTATGCCCGGAGGGAAGTCTGTTCCTGGAGGCGGAGAAGCCACTCTTACATTGAACTTTAGCACTCCCTCTTCTAACGGAAAGTTGGCCATAGAATATGCTCTTATGATTGGTTCAGGGTTGCTTGCAACGTTGTCCCAAATCTTAAATCTATTCCAATCATCATGGTATTCTTCAGCGACATCAAAGTCTTTATAATCAACTGCTTCGAAAGCTGGGGCTTCAAGTTGCACGTAACCACCAGCCTTAAATTTTACCTTCTTCCCTTTAGGTAATTTAAGGACAAGTTCTTTAATAAAAGTAGCTACATTATCATTAGAAACTACTTCACATTCCCACTCTTCAACACCAAAAACTTCCTCTGGTATTTGGATTTTCATATCTCTTTTTACTGGAACCTGACAAGACAAACGCCAGTTATCGTTTTGTTGTTTGTAATTAAAATGTGAGGTCTCTGTTGGTAATATAGAGCCGCCTCCGTCTACTACTTGGCATTTGCACTCAGAACAAGTTCCTCCTCCACCACAAGCCGAAGCAAGGTAGATATTTTTTGATGCAAGTGTACTTAAAAGTTTGTCTCCAGTTGGCACGGTAATGGTCTTACTTGGATCTCCATTTATCTCAATATTGACGTTTCCACTTGAGACTAATCTAGACCTAGCAAACATTACAAAAGCTACCAAGAAACTCACAATTAAAGTGAAGGCAGCTATGCCCAAATATAGATCTGTTATATCAGTATTTAACATTAGAGTAATATTCCTCCGAACGACATAAATCCAAAACTCATAAGTCCAACAATAATGAAAGTTATACCAAGACCTCTTAAGCCTTCAGGTATGTCGCTATATTTTAGTTTTTCTCTTATGCCTGCAAGCAAGACTATTGCTAAAGCCCAACCTACTCCGGCAGCTAAACCATAAGTGACACTCTCTACAAAGTTATAGTTCTTTTCTACCATAAATAAAGAGGCACCTAGTATGGCGCAGTTTACTGTTATCAGAGGCAGGAATATACCAAGCTGGTTGTAGAGTACGGGTACGTATTTATCCAAGAACATTTCAAGCACTTGTACGGCAGCAGCGATAACGCCAATGTAGGTAATTAATTCAACAAATTCTAGATTAGATTCTGGAAGACCTGCCCAAGCTAAGGCCCCCTCTTTTAGTACATAAGTGTAAATAAGATTGTTAAGAGGCACGGTTAATGTCAGCACTACAATGACAGCAATACCCAAACCAAAGGCAGCCTTCACTTGCTTAGAAATAGCAAAGAAAGTACACATGCCCAGGAAGAGCGATAGAGCTATATTCTCAATAAAAACTGTCTTAACAAACAGACTCATTAGATCAGCCATCAGCAGCCTCCTTCTTTACTGTTAAAGGTTTAAAAGTATGAGCCTTAAGAGGGTTATCATTTTCTTCAACTTGACTTGTGCTATAGGTTCTAATTACCCAAATCATTAGACCAATAATAATGAACGAGCTTGGTGGCAAGAGTAGGAAATTATTAACCGGATACCATTCTGGCATTACTGGAATTCCGAAGAATTCACCTGCACCAAATAATTCTCTGATGAAAGCAACGACTATCAAAATAAAGCTATAACCAAAACCATTGCCAAGACCATCTAGAAAACTTCTAATAGGCGGGTTTTTCATGGCGTAAGCCTCTGCTCTACCCATAACAATACAGTTGGTTATTATCAATCCAACAAAGACTGATAACTGTTTACTGATTTCATAAACATAGGCTTTTAAAACTTCATCAACGATAATTACCAGAGAAGAAATTATTGTCATTTGAACAATGATTCTAATGTTGTCAGGAATGTAATGTCTGATAATTGAAACAAAAAAGTTTGAAAAGGCTACTACAGTGGTTAAAGCAGCACACATAACTAGAGTGACATCCATTTTTACAGTGACTGCTAAAGCCGAACAAATACCAAGAATTTGAAGCGCAATAGGATTGTTTTCTACTATTGGATCAAAGAGTAATTTACGTGCTTCTTTACCGGTTAGTTTCATGAATTCTTAATATGCTCCTTTATTTTTTTTAAGGCTGGTCCATAAGCCTCATCTCCAAGCCAATAATTTATCATGTTGGATACTCCATTGCTCGTTAATGTAGCTCCAGATAAACCATCAATTTGATATTCATCTTTTGCAGCACCTTTCACAACTCGAAGCTCAACACCACCATCTTGGTTGTAGATTAATTTGCCCTTCCAGATAGCTTTCCAATCTTCATTTACTACTTCACCACCTAATCCTGGAGTCTCCTTATGGTCATAAAATTCAATGCCGTTTACAGAATTTAGATCTGAACCTAGAGACAAATAACCGTATAAAGTTCCCCATAATCCATAACCTCTTATGGGCAAAACCACTCTCTCTACTTCCTTATTTTCATTAGCCCAGACATAGATAGGGCCTACATTTTCTCTACGTTTTAAAATGGCAATGTCTTTATCTTTTGGCACTATCTCAGATAAATCTGACTTTAGAACAGCTTTTAAATGATCGTATTTTGCTTCCACTGAAACAAACTCATTTGATCTAAAATCAACATAAAGTGTTGTAATTTTTTTGAACTCGTTTTCAACCTTGTCTTCAGTTATTTCAATTCCCGCTGCGGAAATAATTTTGTTTCTCTTTTCATTCTCAACATTCGCTATTTGTTCGGTTCTTACAGTCACAGCAGTAATAGAAACAACGACAGCACAGGCAATACAAACTAATAGAGGAATTATTAAATTTCTCATGAATTGTACCTCTGCATTCTCTTGCTTGTTTGTCGAGAAGTGACAGCAAAATCTATTGCTGGAGCAAGTAAATTTGCGAACAGAATTGCTAACATCATGCCTTCTGGAAATGCAGGATTTATCACTCTTATAAGAACAGCAATTACCCCGATTGATAAACCATAAATCCATCTGCCTTTATTGGTGCTAGCAGCAGTGACAGGCTCGGTTGCCATAAATATCATACCAAACGCAAAACCACCAATGGTTAGATGCCAATACCAAGGAACACTAAACATAGGATTTGTCTCAGATCCAACAAAGTTTAGGAAAGCACTCATTGCTATCATGCCAATTAAGGTGCCAAAAATAATTCTCCAGGAAGCAATTTTTGCATAAACCAAATAGGCGCCAGACAGAAGAATTAGAAATGTGGACGTTTCACCTATAGAGCCTGGTATGAATCCAAAGAAAGACTGTCCCCATGTGAAATTAGAGCTAATTCCAGCTATACCTTCTGCAGCTCCTATTCCTAGGGCAGTAGCGCCAGAATATCCATCAAGAGCACCATTATCAACTAAACCAGCTATCCAAACCATATCACCAGATAATTCGGTTGGATAAGCAAAATATATGAAAGCTCTTCCTGTTAAGGCTGGATTAAGGAAATTTTTCCCAGTACCACCAAAAAGCTCTTTACCAACAACAATACCAAAAGCTATACCAGAAGCTGCTTGCCATAGAGGTATATCCGGCGGACAACTCAGTGAAAATAATACAGTTGAGACAAAAGCACCCTCATTTATCTCATGACGTCTTATGGTGGCAAATATCGCCTCACAGGCGATTCCAACTACAAAAACAGTCACATATATAGGAATGAAGTAAACCATTCCGAACCAAAATCTATGAAAATGATTATTTACATCGGTACCAACTAATTGAACCAACCAATTATGCCAATCTCCAGTTGAGGAAAAACCGCCTCTATCGATGTAATCTAGGCCCCAGAACCCCATGTTATACATGCCCCAAAACATGGCAGGGAATGTTGCAAACCAAACGACTACCATAACCCTTTGAACGTCAAGTCTATCTCTAATATGTGTTTTTCCAGTAGTGGCTACTTTGGTAGAAAAAAAGAAGTTTTGCACGACCTCATATAGGTAGAAATACCTATTTTCTTTTGAGGGCCTATTTTTATCAAAAAACCTCTCTAAAAACTTCATGATGTCTCTTCCTTCCAAATCATTTCCATACAGTTATTAAATAGGGCCACATAATCATATTTACTAGGGCAAACATAAGAAAATATAGCCATATCTTCTGCTGCTAGATCAAAGATGCCTAATTCTCTTAAAGCCACTAGATCACCAATTGCTAGTGATTTCAAAAATAGTGTTGGATCTATATCAAATGGATTAACTTCATCGAATACTCCAATGGGAACAATTGCTCTATATCCACCATTGATATTGGTATCAAATGAGAACTTTTTAGGCTTCAAAATACTTGAAAAAAAGACATTCGAATTACTGTGATCCTTGAGACCAAATTTTAACCAATTAAAAAAGGTAGATTTTCTTTCATCGGAAACCAAAGACAATTGATTTGAATACCTTCCTAAAAAATCTGAATAGCTATCTCCATGGCTGCCATATAAGAGGCTGCCAGAAACTCTTCTAGAATTATCCTTCGAATTGCCAGCGGAGAGCTCTTCTAGGCTTGCACCAGGCACAGTTTTAACCAATTTCGGCTCAATACATGCAGGACCGCAAACACTAACGTATTTCTCATTGCAGAGCTTCCCAGTATTCATAGCCTTACCTATTCTCAGCACATCTTGCCAGCCTATTGTCCAATTTTTTTCACTTTTTCTCATTGGACGAATATGTTGTATATGTAAAGAGCTGTTCCCAGATGGAAATTTACCTTCAACGATGCGTTGACTTAAATCGAATTTATGAAAATAGCCAAAAGGCAGATATTTTGAACCACATAGAATTATTTTATTGGTACTTATTTTTTGTATAGTTTCAATGCCCTTAATGAAGTCATCAAGATTGTTTATTATCAGATCTGTCGGTTCAAGCTCTAAAGTATCTGATTTACAAGCATTGATGAAAACTTGGTCGGGTTTAGCATCAATTTCAGGCACTCTATTGAATGGCCTTGCTCTGAAACTATCCCATAAGCCAGCAGAATTTAAATCTTTTGAAACATTACCTGTTCTTCTAAATGTAACAAGCTCTTCACTTGCATCTTTATCGTTCTCTAAAATTACTGACACAAGAGCTCTTTTTTCTCCTCTATTAATAGAACTAACAGTGCCGCTTATTGGAGATTTAATAGAAAATCCAGGGTTTGTTTTGTCTTCAAGGATAGGATCTCCTTCAATGACAGAATCACCCTCTTTGACTAAAAATTTTGGTTTTAAAGAGAAATAGTCATCTGCAAGAATTCCAACAAATTTAGGAACAATATGATCGAATTCTTTATTCTTTACCGAGCCATGAAGAGGTATTTTAAGACCTCCCCTCACTTTAATTTTTTTCATTTACTGTTTTGGGTATCTAACTAAATTAATACCAAGTGCTTTATTTAAAAGCCTTGCAACTTGCCTGGAATAACCATACTCATTATCGTACCAGCAGTAAATAGTTATGTTGTTAAAATTGCTAATTGTTGCCTGAGAATCGAAAACACAAGCAAATTCATTGCTATAGAAATCAGAAGAAACTGCATCTAAAGAATTAGAATAATCAATTGTAGTTCTTAAGCCTGAATGAAAGGCAGCATTTCTAAAGCATTGATTTAAATCTTCAACAGAAACACCCTTTTTAACATTTAGGTGCATGATAGCCAAACTCACATTAGGTGTTGGAACTCTGATAGCATTAGCTGTAAGTTTTCCTTTGAGTTCAGGCAAAACTCCAGAAATTGCTTTTGCTGCTCCTGTGTCTGTGATGACAAGATTTAATGCAGCACTTCTGCCTCTTCTATCTGATGTATGATAGTTATCAATTAAATTCTGATCGTTTGTATATGCATGCACAGTCTCAATATGACCACTTAAAATTTTGAAATTATCATCAACAACTTTGAGAGCTGGGACAATGGCATTTGTAGTACAAGATGCAGCTCCTAGAATCTTATCTTCTTCTCTGATCTTTTCATCATTTACACCGTATACAATATTTTTAATTTTCCCTTTTCCTGGAGCAGTTAGAACAACTCGTTCAACAGATGGGTTTTTAATATGCATTTTTAGCCCATCTTCATCTCTCCAGGCACCTGTATTATCAATTACAGTGGCTTTCTTGATTCCGTACTTTTTGTAATCCACTTTTTTTGGATCATTGGCATAAATAAATACAATTTCGTTACCATTAACGATCAAAGAATTATTCTTTCTATTTACTCTGATTGTTCCAGGAAAAGTACCATGAACACTATCATTTCTCAGTAAACTTGCTCTTTTGATTAAATCTTCTGTATTATCTGAATCTCTTACAACAACCGCTCTTAGACGCCAATTTACTCCAGGACCAGTCTCACTGACCAGGATTCTAGTTAAGATTCTACCAATTCTCCCAAAACCATATAAAACTATATCCTTAGGCCTTAACGGGTGAGATCTTTTGGTTCTAACCTGTTCCTTAAGCATGCTTTTAACGTGCTTTATGGGATCCAACTTATCGTTATCTAAAAGATGAACAACAACCTCTCCCAGATCAATTTCACATGGCATTAATTTCATTTTCGATATTTGTTCAATTACAGGATAAGTTTCGAGTTCACTCAACTCATTCCCTTCTACCTCACGAACAAATCGATGAAGTTTCATTATTTCTATTGCTGAACAATTAATTAGAGGACGACCATACATCAGTAATCTAATCCCATTTCGGTACAGTTTGCCGATCATAGGGACCATAGATTCAGCAAGAGCTTCTCGCCATTTCCAGTCCCCAAAATGGTCATCGACCTTTGGTCTGCGTCTTTTGTCGGGATTAAATCTTTTAACCAAAATTAACTTTCTATATATTTATTTAAGTAATACGTATCGTTACCAAATAAATGCACTATAACCATCATTCTTTTCAGGTAATGACCTATAGACATTTCTTCCGTACAGCCCATTCCACCATGCATTTGCACAGCTTCTTCTGCTACCAACTTCCCAGCATGAGCAACTTGATTCTTTAAACCATAGATAAGTTTTCTTTTTTCATCAATTTCATGAGTTGCAAGAACTTTCAGTAAAAAAGATTTTGTAAATTCTGCTTCCATGAACATATCAACCATTCTGTGTTGTAATGCTTGAAATTTTGATAGAGGCTGTCCAAATTGTTCTCTTTGTTTGGTATATTCGATTGTTAGTTGATAGCATTTTTCCATCGCACCGACTGCTTCCGAAGAAATGCAAACCAAACCATCAAGGATCGTTTCTTCGAGGATTTCAAGAGCATTGTCGGTAGAAAATACTGCTTCGGCTTTACAGTTCTCAAATTTAACATCGCCAGAAACAAAACCGTCATATGTCTTGTAGCTTGTGCAACCTAAACCTTCAGCATCTCTAGAGACCAAAGCAAATGCATGGCCTTTATCATGCTTACCAAAAACAACAAAATAATTAGCATTTTGAGCATTAAGCACTGTCGTTTTGAGCCCATTTACATTTCCATCAGAACTTATTTCACAATCGACATTTCCTAAGTTAAAGCCTTTTGTAGGCTCATAATTAGCTAGGGAGATTTGCAATTCACCACCAATTATCCCTTCAATGTACTTTGCTTTATCTTCAAGGTCGGAACGCTTCAAAATTCCCCCACCTAGCACAACATTAGCTAGATAAGGTTCAACTACGATTGCTTTGCCAAATTCCTCAAACATGAGGCTTAAATCAACATCATTGCCATCTAATCCACCGTGCTCTTCAGCAAAAGGTATGGCTAACCAACCAAGCTCAGCAAAAAGTTTCCAATGTTCTTCATTGTGGCCTTTTTCTGATTCAACGCTCTTCATTCTGGTTTCGAAGTCATAGTCTGAAAGACAAAATTTTGAGACACTATCCCTTAGTAAGTTCTGTTCATCTGTATAGCTTAAATTCATCTCATTTCCCCATTAAAGGCCAAGAATAGCCTTAGCAATAATATTTTTTTGAATCTCATTACTTCCACCGTAAATAGTTACTTTTCTAAAGTTTAGATACTTAGGTGCTGTTAATTGAGCATCTTTTGTTGCTGCCACTTCAATATCTGAAAAACCATATGGTCCACCA
>CAJWAI010000010.1 GCA_913020145.1 uncultured Gammaproteobacteria bacterium
GTACTGTTACAGCAATATTGCTTTATTTGCCATTGAATTATTTCATTATAAAAGCAGCATTTAATGAAGGCTTCCTTAAAGATAAGATTGAAGTAATTGTAATTTTTTCCCTTGGATTTGCTACTTTTACACTCTTTGAATTTTTTGGTCCCTTTGTTTTGGCTATTTCTACAATGCTCTGTGCTTTTTATTATTTTTATTCAGTGTATATAATGAAAACAAGGTAAAAATATGAAGAAATATAAAAACTTAAAAGAGTTTTATCCTTATTATCTTTCTGAACATGAAGGTAAGACTACAAAACTATTCCATTTTATAGGCACTGCATTTTCTATTTTTTTCTTCGTAAGATTTTTTTTAACTTTTGATCCACTCAATATTCTCTTCGCTGTTTTATCCGGTTATAGCTTTGCCTGGATCAGCCATTTCTTTATAGAAAAAAATAAACCAGCAACATTTACTTATCCTTTTTTTAGCTTAATAAGTGATTACATCATGTTTTGGGAAATTATAAGAGGCAAACATAAGATTCTTTGAATCTATTTTTCGTAAAATTAGCTATTAATTAAATTTTTTTTTAAGTTATACTGAAGCTGTGAAAGTATTGCTAAAACTTTTGTTAGTTTCTCTAATATTGAGCAGTTGTTCACTTTTTGTGGATGAGTATCAAAGAGATCAGCGAAAAGTTATTAAGTATTTATTGGAGGATCTACCTTTGCCAGAAGATGCATCCATTGTAAAAGTTCCTACAGTTCTGCTTGGAACGGGGGATGCAATTTCAGGTAGGATTACCCTTATTTCACAATATAGTCCTGCAGAAAATTTAATATTTTATAGTAATAGCACCCCACAAACTGGTTGGACCTTAGTTTCATCTAAAGTCGGCAAAGAGATAACAATGGTTTATACAAAGAATGGTAGGTTTGCAACTATAGTAATAACGCAAAGAAATAGCTTTAGGGGTCTTGTTGAAGGAAGTTGGGCAAGTGATCTTGTTATTTCTGTTGTGCACCCAGATTCAATTGCTAATCCACAACCATTTTCTGATCTTGATTATCCAATTAATCCTGTACCAGAGACAATTATAGATTAATTCTCGATAATAAATTTTAAATCAAGATCTAAAATCACAGGACAATGATCAGATGGTTTCTCCATCGCTCTAACTTCATGATCTATTTCCGAACTTATGTATTTATCTTGTAATTTTTTAGACAGAAGAAAGTGATCAATTCTCAAACCTCTTTTAGGGACTTGATCAAAACCTCTAGAGCGATAATCAAACCAGGAACATTTTGTTGAATCAGGATTTCTCTCTCTCCATACATCTTTCAATCCAAGTGAAGCCATTTTTTCATACCATTCTATTTCTTCTGGTAGAAAAGCAGTATGTCCTTGACTCAACCACCTTTTTATTCCATCTTCATTCATGCCAATATCGTTTCTATTTGGAGCTATATTAAAATCGCCTGTTATAACAATATTATCCAGTGTAGATAAGTGTTTAGTTATTCTTTTGTAATACCTTTCCTTGTATGGAAATTTATCTGGATGCTTTCTATTTTCACCCTGAGGAAAATAAGAATTGCAAACCGAGACTAAACCTAAATCTGTTTTATAATCACATTGTATATATCTTTTTTGTATTTCATCATCACCTCCATTCAATCCTTTTTGTATATTTACTGGCTGGATCTTTGAAAAAATTGCTACCCCATGAAACCCTTTTTGACCATAGTTAAAATATTGATAACCTAATTCTTCAGGTATATGTATAGGAAAATCTTCATCGCTAACTTTAATCTCTTGAATAGCAATAATGTCAGGGTCATATTTTATTTTTAATTCTTCTAGCTGATGAGGTCTAGCCCTTAAACCATTAATATTAAAACTAATAATTCTTATCATGATTCTATCTCGATTAAGTCAATCAAGATTTTTAGAGATTGATCTATTTCAGCATCAAGAACAAAATCATCTTTTGTTTCGCGATCTAAATATTCCTCATAGTCTTCAAAAACATTCTCTCCAGAAATTTCTCTACCAAGATTAATAAATTTGAGGTTTCTTTCCTTACTCTCTTTATAACTTAACCTTCTGGCTATAATTTTTAAGCTTAATTTCTCTTTATTACTTTCTCTATACCTTTTAATTTTATTCATTTCTGTAAAGTATTTAGATTCTGAGAGTCTTTTTTCATGTTTAGTAAGATATATATCCATACTTAATTCATCGTTTGCATAATACCAAGAAATATCAATTTTTGATGGCTTTATAGCATTTTCATATCTGTCTTCACCAAGGCCATCACCGTCTATTAGTGATGGAATCTCCAAACTTGGCTTTACACCAAAAATTTGTGTTGGTTCACCTGTAACCCTGTAGTACAGTGAATCTGTTAACTTTATTTGGCCATTAATAGTCTCTGTAAATTTTTGAACACTACCTTTTCCAAATGTTGTTTGACCTACAATTATCGCTCTATTGTAATCTTGCATTGCTCCAGCAAATATTTCAGAAGCTGAGGCAGAGAACTTATTTACTAAGACCACTAAAGGTTTACTCCATGATCTATTTGACTTCCATGAATTATAAATAATTACATCTGCATTAGGACTTTTAATTTGTACAGTCGGACCATATTCTATGAAAAGTCTAGTTAAGGAGTCAGCTTCATGCAGATATCCACCACCATTATTTCTTAGATCCATTATTAGTCCATCAATACCCTGGAACCTAAAGTCTCTTAGAAATTTTTGAACATCACTAGTAGCACTTTTGCAGGCGTAGGTATTTAATTTAAGGCATTCAGTATCACTATAAAAAGAGGGAACTTTGATGTACCCCAGTTTTCTATCATTAAAATCTATAATTTCTTTAGAAGCATCACTTTCTTCAAGAGAAACTTTACCCCTTTCTAATTCAATTACATTTCTACCATCTTCATTTTCAATTTCTAATTTAATTATTGTCCCTTCTTCACCCCTAATTCTTTCGACTATATCGTCAAGTCTCCAACCGATAACATTAATCATTTTTCCTTCTTTACCTTCCCCTACTCGAATAATTTTGTCTCCAACATTTATTTTTTTTGAATTTATAGCAGGGCCACCAGGCATAAGTTCTTCAATTTTTGCTTTTTCATTTTCATACCCAAGAATTGCCCCTATACCTTCAAAAGTTAAATTCATTCTTAGGTTCCAATTTTCTAAATCCCTTTTAGAAAAGTAGGAAGAATGAGGGTCTAGTAGGGATAAAAAGTTATTTGCTAATAATCCAAATTTATCTGATTCTCTCGTTTTCTTTAACGAAGATGCTCTATCAGAATAAGATTGTAATAACTCTTTAATTGCTTCTTTATATGGCTTTTCATCCAGCATTAGCAAGATAATCTCATTTTTTAAATACCTTCTTTGATAATCATTTTTTTCAACCTTATTTAGAAAGTAATTTTCCTTGGACTTTAGAAAAATATATTCGTCTTTTTCAAAATCAAAATTATATGATTTCAAGAGTTTAATTCGATACATGATCGATTCATTAAATCTTTTATAGAATTTTTCGACACTTTTTTTGAAGATTAGATAATCATTTATCCCAATCTCCATATCTAAAATATCCTTAATATCACTTTCAATAAATACAGTTTTTTGCGGGTCTAATTTTTTTAGAAAATCTTGTATAAATTCTTCGTCAAGATAATCAGCTTTATTAAAATCTAATATCGATGATTCATAGAACTCATTAATAATTGAATCAAATTCATTAGAATAATCTATATCCGGTTCTATGTTCTGGTCAGAACAACCCAGCAAAAGCAATAAAAGAAAAAGCTTAGAACACTGTTTTAATACCATATTTAACTTTTTCATTTTCTATAATCTGATCTTTATTTTTCCAAATTTCTTCTAGAAAATTTCTCAATTCTTCTCTTGCGTTATCATCAGTAGCATAATCTTTATTTCTTAAGCTTTCAGGTATAGGGTATGTATTTATGGTTACACTTGCCTCATTCATATCTCCACACAGAAAATCCCAAAACGACCTTTTATTTGTCTTATAAACTAAAGTTATATCAGTTAGATGATCAATATATGGCATTACTTCCAATGTGTAGCCCATTCCCCCAATTTTAGGAGGCATCAGATTTACAAACTTGCTATTTGAGTTATCATATTTTGTCTTATCAATCCTTGTTCCTTCGATAAAGCCACATACATTGGTAGGGTAGAGCTGATACATTCTACAAGCACGAATTGTTGACTCTTTATCTGTTTTTGCTAATTCAGGATTTGCTTTTATTGCTTCTTTTGATCTTCTTACAACAAATGGCATTGCAAGACCTATATTCGCTGCCCAAGTAATAGGAAGCCACCATAACTCAGCTTTCATGAATATTTTAGGCACGCTCATCTTGTAATTTGTAAAGTAAAGAAACAAAAATATATCAGCCCAGCTTAGATGGTTTATGGTTGTAAATTGCCATATGTCTTTTTTTAGTTTCTCAGCACCATGTACTACATACTTCGGTCTATGCATGAGATTTTGTATACCTTTCCATGAAGCTAAGGTAAGTTCACCAAAGCCTTCATTGATCTTAAGAATTGATATTTGAAGAGGTTTATATGGGATAAATCTGAGAAGACCAATTGGCACTACTGTGATAATGACTAAGATAGAAGTTATAAGAATCAATAAGAAGGTTATTACACCTTTTAGTATCTTTATCATTTTATTCTCTGCCAAATCTGTTCGAGTTCTTCTAAGTTCATTTTATCAAGACTACTTTTCATAGATTTAGCTTCATTCTCCATTTTTCTGAATCTATTCTCAAATTTTAAATTAGTTTTTCTGATAATATCTTCTGGTTCAAGATCATAGTATCCAGAAAGTCTTATTAAAGTAAAAAATATGTCTCCTATTTCTTCAGCTATACCATCTTTACTCGATTTTTTATCTTCAACTTTTAATTCAGAAATCTCCTCATCTACTTTTGCAATTATGTCTTCTGAATTTTTCCAATCAAAACCTACTCTAGTAGCTCTTTTTTGGAGTTTCTTAGTTCTAGTTAGGCTAGGCAAGTTTTTTGGCACATCATCCATTACAGAGCTTAAATTTTTAGCAGACCTCTCTTCTGATTTAATGTCCTCCCAAATTCGTAAACTATCTTTAGCATCTTTTACACTTCCATCATCAAATACATGGGGATGCCTTCTAATCAATTTAGCATTCAATTCATCTACAATATCTTCAAGGTTAAATAGATTTTTTTCCTTCGCCATTTCAGCATGAAAAATTATTTGGAACAAAAGATCTCCTAATTCTGCTTTTAGATCTTCGAAGTCCTCTCTTTCTATTGCATCTGCTACTTCATAAGATTCTTCAATAGCAGAGCTTGCTATTGATTTAAAATCTTGTTCTTTGTCCCAAGGACATCCAGATACAGGATCCCTTAATTTTCTAAAAGTAATAATAAGTTCTTTTAATTTACTATCTAATTTGCTCATAAATTTCTAAAATATTTGCTCAATGTTAAATTATAAAAGTATTTTAGTTGTTGCGTATGATTTAGAAAAATCTCAGAAAGCGCTTTTAGATGTAGAGAATATCTTAAAAGATAATTCTGTTCCATATGAAGTTCATGGTGCGCATAAAAATAATAGCTTTGATCTAGTTTTAGTTATAGGAGGAGATGGATCAATGCTTTCCGCTGCAAAAGAATTCTCATTTCTTGACTGTCCATTTTTAGGAGTGAACCTTGGAAAAGTTGGCTTTATGGCTGATTTAGACTACGAAAATTTAGAAGTTGGTTTAATGGAAGTGTTGAGTGGTTCTAATATTGTTGAAGAAAAAGAGACTTTAGAATGCAACTATAATGGTAAGAAATATACTGCATATAACGAAATAGTCCTTCATACTCAAAAAAGTTATAAGTTAATGCAATTTGAAGTTAGGGTAGATGGGGACTTCGTCTATAGAAAAAGAGCAGATGGTTTAATCATCTCAACATCAAATGGTTCAACAGCCTATTCTTTATCAGCGGGTGGACCAATAATATCTCCTGCTGTAAATGCTTTTGTAATAACTTCCTTAAATCCACTTTCTTTATCAGCAAGACCACTAATTGTTCCAAGTGATTCCAAGATCGAGGTCAAATTGACTAAAACGCCACCTGAAACTGAAAGTTACATAATCATTGATGGTAATGAAGAGATTAAAGTTGAAGAAAATCTTAAAGATTTTGTTATAACAAAAAGCCAGCAGAGTTTTAAACTTTTACATCCTAGAGATCATGATTTCTTTGAAACCTGTCGTGACAAGCTCAATTGGAGCTTATCTAAAGACGAAAAATAGCTCTGTATTGAGACTTTCTGTATAATCCAAGCACTATGTTAGTAAAAAAAGTTATATTGCCAGTAGCTGGGCTTGGAACAAGATTTTTGCCTGCAACTAAATCTACTCCAAAAGAAATGTTGCCAGTTGTGAATAAGCCTTTAATACAATATGCGGTAGAAGAAGCATCTAAAGCTGGTATAGAAGAATTTATTTTTATAACACACCATACAAAAACATCTATAAAAGAACACTTTGAAGAAAATAGTGGCTTATATAGCAAGTTGATTGAAGATGGCAAGAAAGATTTAGCAGAGACTATAAAAAGTATAGGTGGGGAAGGTGCAAAATTCACTTATGTAGAGCAAGCTGAGCCAAAAGGACTAGGCCATGCAATTGGCTGCGCTAAAGATTGTATAGATGAAAATGAATGGTTTTTTGTAATTCTTCCCGATGATTTAATAATGACTAAAGAATTAAATGTTACAGAGCAAATGATTGCTACTGCTAAGTCAGAGAGTAAGCAGGTTTTGGCGCTGCAAAGAATTGATGATGATGAAATTTCTAAATATGGCGTAATATCTCCGATATCTACAGAAGGAAAATTATCAAAACTGAATAGCATTGTTGAAAAACCAGATTATGCTGATGCTCCATCTAATTTAGCATCTATTGGGAGATATTTATTTAATCAAACTATTTTTGATCATATCGATTATGAAAATCCAGGAAAAAATGGAGAAATACAAATCACCGACGCGATATTGAGCGATGTTAAAAATTTTGTAGGGTATGAATTTGATGGCATGCGTTTTGATTGTGGAAGTAAAGCAGGTTATATAAAAGCAAATATTGAATTTGGTTTAGCTGATGATGAATTGCATGATGAATTAAAGTCATTTATAGAGGAAAAGAAAAATTTATAAGTTTTTTCGAAGATTAATTTTTATACTGCCGCCTGAACTTGCGCAAAAGCTTTCTCTCTTTTATCTAAAAATATTTTCATCTCTTTATAAATTTTCTCAAGAAACAAAAGAAGTAAAAGGTTTAAAAGTTAAGAATAAACTTGGTTTAGCTGCTGGCCTAGACAAGAATGGCGAATTAATAAAAGAAATGAGTAATATAGGTTTTGGTTTCATAGAAATTGGAACTGTCACACCTAAACCTCAGTATGGAAACCCTAAACCAAGGTTAAAGCGATTAGTGAGCCATAAATCCTTATTAAATAGTTTGGGCTTTAACAATGATGGCGTGAAAAAAATTCAGAATAGACTGAAAAAATTTGATCACAATTGCACATTAGGCATAAATATTGGCCCTAATAAATCAACACCAGTAGATAAATTTTATGAGGATTATTTAATTTGCATGAGATCTTTAGCAGAGTTTGCAGACTATATAACTATAAATATTTCTTCACCAAATACACCTGAGCTGAGAGATATGCACAAAAAAGCAAATATAGAAAAAATTATAAAAGTTGTTCTTGAAGAACGTGATAGCACAAATAATAAACCTAAAATTTTAATAAAACTGTCACCTGATGAAAATAATCAGACGTATTTAGAACTATTAGAATTAGTTAATTCATCAAATATTGATGGGGTAATAATTTCAAATACATCCAATAATCAAAAGCTTAAAAAAGAACTAAATGTAGATAATTTACCAGGCGGTATTTCAGGTTTAGCTATAAAAAATAAATCAAATGAACTTTTAAAGTTCATCAAAAAAAATCTTAAAGAAGAAAAAATACTTGTTGCAGTGGGTGGTGTTTTTGATGTAGATTCTTATAACGAAAAAATTGATATGGGTGCAGATCTGGTCCAAATGTATACAGGATTAGTCTTTGAAGGCCCCAATCAGGTTAGAAGAATTGTAAAAAATGGCAGATAAATCATTAGTAATAGTCGAGTCACCGGCAAAAGCAAAAACTATTAGCAAATATCTTGGCAAGGAATATGTTGTTAAATCTAGTGTCGGCCATGTAAGAAAATTACCAAAAGGTGAAAAGGCGATTGATCGAAAAGATTGGAGTATATCTTATGAGATAGATCCGAAAAAAACCAAAGTAGTTAAAGAACTAAAGAGCGCCGCTAAAGGTGTAGAAGATATTTTTCTGGCGACTGACTTAGATAGAGAAGGTGAATCAATTGCTTGGCATTTAAAAGAAATCCTAGGAAAAAAACATAATTATATTAGAGTTCGTTTTAATGAAATTACAAAAGCGGCTATCAAAGATGCCTTTGATAACCCTAGTAAATTAAATGAAGAACTGATTAATGCCCAGAAAGCGAGAAGAATATTAGATAGAGTAGTTGGGTATGACCTGTCAGGAATACTTTGGAAAAAAATTGGAAGTTATGGAAAGTTATCAGCTGGACGAGTTCAATCTGTTGCTGTTCGTTTAGTAGTTGAAAGAGAAATTGGTATAAAAGCATTTACTCCAGACGAATATTGGGAGATTGAAATTGAGATCAAGCATGATGATAGAAATGTAAGATTTAAATTAAATACAAAGAAATCAGACCTAGAAATAAAGAATGAAAGTGAAGCTTTGAAATTGGCAAACAATTTTCAGGATGCAGATCTAGAGATAACAGAAAATGAAAAAAAGAAAAGAAAAGTTTCTGTAAGACCTCCATTCATAACATCAACGATGCAACAATCAGCAAGTTCATTTCTTGGATATAGTCTTAAAAAGACTAATAAGTTAGCACAGGATCTCTATACTGGAGGTTATATCACATATATTAGAACTGATTCGCCTAATATAAGTGTTCTTGCTCAGAATAACTGCAAACAATATCTTTTAGACACTTATGGTGAAGCCTATAGTACGCCAAGAAACTTTGCCTCTAAGTCTTCAAACTCTCAGGAAGCTCATGAAGCTATTAGGCCAACAGATGTAACTTTTAAGCCAGATGAACTTTCATTATCTGAAGACCATAAAAAACTTTATAAATTGATATGGAATAGATTTGTTGCGTCTCAAATGCCACAACCAGAATTAATTGTAAACAGCATCAAAGCCAAGATTAATAACAATATTTTTGAAACATCATTAAGCAGTATTAGTTTTGATGGTTTTTACAAGGTAATGCCACCAAGTAAATCAAGCGGCTATGTAGATTATGAATTATCTGGATTAGATATAGGTATTAATAAAAAAATAGAGTTAGTTGATAAATCACAACATTTCACTAAGCCTCCCTCAAGGTATTCAGAGGCAAGCCTAGTCAAAGAATTGGAGAAGAAAGGTATTGGCAGACCTTCAACATATCAAGAGACTATTACAACTATCCAGGATAGGGGTTACGTAAGAAGTGAAAATAAAAGACTCTATGCTACAAAAATAGCAAATCTTGTTACTGATAGGCTACAAAACTCTTTTAAAAATATTATGGATTATGGCTTTACAGCTGAAATGGAAAAAAATCTAGATAAAGTTGCTGAAGGAAAAGAAGATTGGAAAAAACTGCTTGAAGATTTTAATAAAGTATTTGAAGAAGCTAAGAATAAAGCAGATGAATCTATGGAAAGAAACCCTCCAATAGATACAAATGTTGAGTGTTCATGTGGAACAGGTAAACGTATGCATTTAAGAACAAATCATAATGGCCAATTTTTAGGTTGTGAAGGATACTTGCTTGAAGGAGATGAACAGTGCAAAAAGACTAGTTCTTTAATATCTGTAGATCTTTTTTCAGATGACGACGATAAAGAAGCAGAAAGTATATTTAATAAAACTAAGTGCGATTTATGCGGTTCAACAATGGACGCTTTCATTATAGATGAAAATAAAAAGCTACATATTTGCTCAAACTCGCCAATATGTTCTGGTACTAAATTTGAGAAAGGTCAATTTGTTAAACCTAAAAATGGAGATGAAGAATTAATTGATTGTCATAAATGTGATGCAAAAATGGAGATGAAACTAGGAAGATTTGGAAAATACTTCAGTTGTCAGGACGAATGTGGCGCAACTAGACAAATTATGAAAAATGGAGAATTGAAACCTATTTTTATGGACCCTGTTAAATTAGAAGATATCAAGTGTCAAAAATGTGATGATTTTTATTTATTAAGAGATAGCTTGAAGGGATTATTCTTAGCGGCTTCACAATTTCCTAAAAATAGAGAAACAAGAGCGCCATTAGTTAAAGAGATCATCGGTGTTGTCGATCAACTGCCTGAAAAGTACAACATTTTTTCAACTGCACTCACTGCTGATCCAGAAGGGGATGACCTTGTAATTAGATTTAATAGAAAAGATGGTAGTCACTATCTTTCTTCAGAGTTAAATGGCAAGAAAAAGAAGTGGATTTATGTCTATGAAGACAATTCTTGGAAAGAAATGCCTAGAAGTTAGCAAAAAGACTTTAATAATTTAAAAAAGTACCTAATAATAAAAATATGTCTAAATATTTAGAGCTCGTTGAAATTTCAGAAGGTGTTGTAGTTCTAAGACGATCAGATCTTAAAGACTCTCCTCTAGTTAAAATAGAATTTTCATCAGAAGTTAAATCACTTTTAAATGGCATGGAATTTGATGTTGCTAAAGAAATGATTAAAACAGGAATAGAAACTCTAAATAGTGATATTGATCTAGATTCTTTAGATGAAGATGTATTAGAAACTATATTAAAGAAAGACAATACTAGTAGAATAGTCCACTAAATTAGATATTCTCTCTCAAAATACCAACTGCCTTTCCTTCAATTGTAAAATTTGAGCTTTCATCAAGCAGAATATCTTCATAATTTTTATTCTCAGCTATGAGCCTTACGCTTTTGTTATCTTTTTTAAATCTTTTAAGAGTAACTTCATCGTCTATTCTCGCAACTATAATCTCACCATTTTCAGCCCCTGAAGACTTTTTGATGCCGACTAAGTCATCATTTAGGATTCCAGCATCAACCATGCTATCTCCACTTACCCTTAAGAAGAAATCAACATTCTTAGTAAGAGGATTGAAAGGTATATTTTTTTCTACATTTTCATAAGCAAGTATAGGAGTTCCTGCTGCTACTGCCCCAATAAGTGGAATGCCAGAAACTTCTTCAATTAGTTTTATTCCTCTTGAAGATCCAGGAACTTTTTCTATAACACCTTTTTTTACAAGTGCTTTTATATGTGATTCTGCTGCATTAACTGATTTAAAGCCTAAAATTTCTGCAATTTCTACTCTTGTAGGTGGATAACCATTATTCTTTAAAGAGTCTTTAATTACATCAAAGACTTTGATCTGTTGCGCTGTTAGGTTTAACATATACTGTAATTATATACAGTAAATATTAAAATATACAAACTTTATGTCTATATTAAAAATTGGAATTAGCTCTAGAGCACTCTTTGACCTCAATGAAGGCCATAAAATCTATAAAAAAAAGGGTATTGAAAAGTATGCAGACTATCAAAGAAAAAATGAAGGTGTTTCTTTAGATAAAGGTGTAGCCTTCTCCTTGGTAGAAAAGCTGCTTAAGATGAATAGACCAAAAGACAAGATAGTAGAAGTAATTTTACTATCTAGGAATAGCTCTGATACAGGCTTAAGAATTTTTAATTCTATTGAAAAAAATAAATTAGATATAACAAGAGCTGTATTTTCTGGTGGAGAAAGCCCATTTCCTTATGTAGATGCTTTAGACATAGATTTATTTTTATCTGCAGATATAAATGATGTAAAAGTAGCACTAGAAAATAATATTGCAGCTGCTCATATTTTTACTGAAAACTATCAACCCTCAAAAAGTAAACAACTTCGAATAGGTTTTGATGCTGATGCGGTTATTTTTTCTGATGAATCAGAAATAACTTTCAAAAAGAAGGGATTAAAAACATATTTAAAAGAAGAGGGTAGATCAACAAAACCTATAGCTCCCGGACCCTTTAATGGTTTTTTGAAAAAATTAAACATCATTCAATCAAAATATCCCGTAGATACATGTCCGATTAGAATAGCTTTGGTAACAGCTAGAGCAGCTCCTGCACATAAAAGGGTCATAAATACATTGAGAAAAGAGAATATAAGAATAGACGAAACCTTCTTTCTTGGCGGACTATCAAAAGGAAAATTTTTAAAAGGCTTCTCTGCTGATATATTTTTTGATGACCTAACTGAAAACTGTATTGAAGCTACTAGTCATGTATCTACTGGTCATGTACCATACGGGATAAACAATCCCAAATGAAAATACTTTGTAGTGATCTAGAAGGAACTCTTGCCCCTGAAATTTGGCAAGAAATAGGTAAAGAATTCAAAGTACCAGAATTAGATCTGACCACTCGAGATATTGCAGATTTTGACAAACTAATGTCTACAAGAATGTTAGCCCTTGAAAAAAATAAGATAAGTTTTGAAACTTTGTCAGAATTCTTAGAAAGTATAGAGCCATTTGATGGGGCTAAAGATTTCTTAAATTCAATAAATAGCCATTACCAAATAATTATTGTTTCAGATACTTTCTATGAATTATGTATGCCAGTAGTAAAAAAGCTTGGTAATTTCCCTATATTTTGTCATCACTTAAAGATAAATAATGGATTTATTGTTGGTTATGAAAAGCGACAAGAAGCACCTAAAAAAAACGTAGTTAAGGGATTTCAAAGCATGGATTTTGAATGTTTTTGTATAGGAGATTCTTATAATGATATACAAATGATAGATCAATCATCAGGAGCATTTATTTTTGCACCTCAGGAAATAAGAGATTCTAGGACTGATATAATCAATTTTGATAACTACAATGATTTAAGGAGCCATTTATTGAATGAATAATTTTTCAGTAGATAATTTCAATAGACCAAAACTTGAAATGCCAAATAAGGAAAAAAAACTATTGCTCCATAGTTGTTGCGCCCCATGTGCTGGAGAAATTATGGAAGCAGTCGCTGCTTCAGGTATACAGACGACAATATATTTTTATAATCCCAACATACATCCAAAGGAAGAATATGAGATTAGAAAGGATGAGAATATTCGTTTTGCAGAAAAACTGGGCTTTGATTTTATTGATGCAGACTATGACAAAGATAATTGGTTCGACAGAGTTAAAGGCCTAGAAGATGAACCTGAAAGGGGAGAAAGATGTACTGTATGTTTTGATATGCGCTTTGAAAGAACGGCTTTATATGCATACGAAAACAATTTCAAAATATTTGCAACGACATTAGGAATCTCTAGATGGAAAGACTTAGATCAAATTAACAATTCTGGTCTAAGAGCTGCAAATCGTTATAATAGTCTGGGCTTCTGGGATTTCAATTGGAGAAAGCAAGGCGGATCTTCAAGAATGTTGGAGATTTCTAAAAAAGAGAAATTCTATAAACAAGAGTACTGTGGTTGTGTATATAGTCTAAGGGACACAAACAAATGGAGAAAATCTAGAGGCAGAGAGATCATTAAAAGAGGAATAAATTTTTACGAAATAAAGCAATGAAAAAACTTGAAGGAGCTGGATTAAGAGGCCAGACAGCAGGACAAACTTCTTTGTCAACTGTAGAACAAGAAGGAAGTTTAAGGTATCTAGGTTATAGCATCGAAGATTTAGCTAAGCATGCTTCTTTCGAAGAAGTTGCCTATTTATTGCTGCTAGGACATTTACCAAATAAAGGACAATTGTCTGATTTTGAAGATGAATTAGTTTCACTAAGAACTATGCCAAATTCTTTAATTCCAGTTCTTGAATCAATACCGGCCGATGCTCATCCAATGGAAGTTATAAGGACTATTATTTCTTATATGGGTGTGACTGAGCCAGAGAAAAGTTTTGATGAGCAATTATCTGTAGCTAAAAGACTTTTAGGTATAACTTCTACAGCTATTGTTTATTGGTATAAATATTCACATGAGAATATTAAAGTTGAACAAAATACTGGTGAAAAATCAGTCGCTGGACATTTCCTCAAACTTTTAAGACAAGAAGATATAGAAGATTTGCATAAAAAAACTTTGGATGTGTCCTTAACTCTGTATGCTGAGCATGAATTTAATGCTTCTACTTTTACCGGAAGAGTCTGTGCATCTACGCTATCAGATATTCATTCGTGTTTAACTGCTGCAGTAGGAAGCTTAAGGGGTCCTCTACATGGAGGTGCAAATGAAGAAGCAATGAAAATGCTTGAAGAAGTGAATTCAACGGAGGAAGTAAGAGATTACATAGACAGAAAATTAGAAAACAAAGAAAAAATTATGGGATTTGGTCATGCCGTATATTCAGTTAAAGATCCTAGAAGCGACATAATAAAAGCATACTCTGAAGAATTAAGTAAATCGCATGCAAAAAAAATGTTGCATGATATTGCTGCAATTATGGAAGAAGACATGAGAGAAAAGAAGAATTTATTTCCTAATACTGATTTTTTCATGGCTCCTGCATATCACTACATTAAAATTCCAACGAAACTTTTTACACCTTTATTTGCTATAGCAAGAATTGTTGGTTGGTCGGCACATGTATTTGAGCAAAGAGAGAACAATAGAATAATTAGACCAAGTGCAGAATATATAGGCCCAGCTGATCGAGAATGGGAAGATATTGAATCAAGGTAATGACCTTATCAGACCCAATAATTGAAAAGATTGCTGATTATGCTCACACCTATAATGCGGAAGAAGCTAGCTTAAAAGAAGCCAAAACCTGTTTTTTTGATAGTCTCGCATGCGCATTTTTAGCTTTAGAACATAAAAAAGTTAGAGATTTCTGTAATATCGCTTACATCAGTGATTCATCAGGCTCAGTTAGAGTAATTGGCACTGATATTAAAACTAACCCTGTTGATGCAACTTTTCTTAATGGAGCTTTGATCAGATGGCTAGATTTTAATGATACGTGGTTAGCTAAAGAATGGGGACATCCTTCAGACAATTTAGGAGCTATTATTTCTTTAGCTGACTATTTAAGCAAAAAAAAGATAAAAGAGTATTCTTTTAAAGAAATTCTAAATTTTATGGTTATAGCCCATGAAATACAGGGGTCTTTAGCTATAGAAAATAGTTTAAATAGAGAAGGATTAGATCATGTTGCACTTGTCAAAGTTGCATCAGCAGCCGTTGCTTCTAGAATGATGTCTCAAAATTCAGATAAATTGAGAGCAGCTATAAGTAATGCATTTATAGATGGCCAAAGTCTTAGAACTTATAGGCATTTTCCTAATACTGGAGCAAGAAAAAGTTGGGCTGCAGGAGATGCATCAGCAAAAGCATTAAAGCAAGTTTTTATATCTGAAGTTAGCGATGAAAATTATCCAACTGCTATTTCAGCAAAAAATTGGGGCTTTAATGATGTTTTGATGGGCAATAATCCATTGACACTTGAAAGAGATTTATCTTCTTATGTAATGGATAATATCTTGTACAAAGTTAGTTATCCCGCAGAATTTCATGCACAAACAGCAGCAGAGGCGGCATTAAAGCTTCACACAAAAATTGAAGATAAATTAGAGCAGATAGATAAAGTCATGATTGAGACACAAGAACCTGGAATGAGAATAATTTCAAAAAAAGGACCCTTAACGAACTATGCAGATAGAGATCATTGTATTGAATATATTGTTGCCTGGTGTTTATTAAATGGTGTGCTAGATTCTGATTCTTATTCTGATAATGCTGCTTCAGATACTAGAATTGATGCACTCAGAGAGAAAACAATAACTCAAGAGAATCAGAAATATACAGAGATTTATTATGATCTCAATAAAAGAGCCATACCAAATAAAGTTATTGTAAGGCTTAATACAGGGGAAGAATTTAAAGAAGAAATACTATATCCTTTAGGCCATAAGAATAGAAGAATAGAGGCTACTTCTTTTTTGAAGGAAAAATTTGTAAAAAGCTTAGACAATATTGGCCTAAATAAGAATAAATTAATTGATTTATATGATGTTGATGATTTAGATTCAATTAACATATATGAAATACTTGAGAATATAACTAAATAATTATGTCTGGAAACACTTTTGGAACAATCTTTAAATTAACAACTTTTGGCGAGAGTCATGGGTTGGCTATGGGAGCAATTATTGATGGTTGTCCTCCAAATATTGAGTTAAATGAAGAAATGATTCAAATGGAACTAGATCGAAGAAAGCCTGGACAATCTAAACATGTCACACAAAGAAAAGAACCAGATGAAATTGAAATACTATCTGGGGTTTTTGACGGCAAAACAACAGGTACACCAATTGGACTATTAATAAGAAATAAAGATCAAAAATCAAAAGATTATGAGAATATTAAAGATAAATTGAGACCCGGCCATGCTGATTTCACTTACCTTAAAAAGTATGGAACTAGAGACTATAGAGGTGGTGGAAGGGCTAGTGCGAGAGAAACAGTAATGAGAGTAGCCGGAGGTGCAATAGCTAAAAGAATATTATCTTCTATGGGGGTAAAAATTTCTGGAGGAGTTGTTCAGATAGGTTCAATAAAAGCTGATTCCATCGATCTTGCTGATATATCAAATAATAGCTTTTCTTTCGCTGATAGTTCAAAAATTAATGAATTAGAAGAATTCTTTGATAAGTTGAGAAAAGAACAAGACTCAATAGGAGCAAAGATACTTATAAGAGTAAAAGGGCTTATGCCTGGGGTTGGATCACCTGTATTTTCGAAACTTGATGCAGAATTAGCTAAATCTATGATGGGAGTAAATGCTGTAAAAGCCGTTGAATTAGGTTCTGGGGTTGGAGTAGTAGAGATGAAAGGTTCTGAGAACAGAGATTTAATAAAAAAAGATGGTTTTGAAACTAATAATTCAGGAGGAATACTAGGCGGAATATCAAATGGGGATGATATTGATATATTTGTATCTTTAAAACCGACGTCTAGTATTTCACAAAAAACAAAAACAGTTGATACAGAAAATAAAGAAGTTGATTTACAGGTTAAGGGCAGGCATGATCCATGTGTTGGGCTAAGAGCAACACCAATTCTAGAAGCAATGGCAGCAATGTGCATACTAGATCAGATATTGTTAGATAGAGGGCAATGCTTCAATGTTGATAGAGACCTTTGAAGAATTTATTAATAGATTAGACTTCAATTCCATTATCCAAGATCCGTCAAAATTCTTATTAGATGAATTTAATATTCAGCTTAGTAATATTCAGCTAGTTGTGATTGTAGGAATTGCTGTTCTTTTTTTTGCTGAACTAATAATAAGAAATATTAATAAAAAGAAACAAAGTCCTGAAGAAAAACCTCACCCTTTAAAGAAAGTAGAAAAAAGTAATGAAATAAGTTCAGATGTGATTCGTCAGAAAATAGACCTAGCTATTGCTTACATTAATATGGACAAAAAGAGTAAATCAATTAGCATCTTAAAAAAATTAGAAAAATATCAACTAACAAAAAAACAGCTAAAACAGATTAACCAACTTAGAGAAAGGCTAAGCTAATGACTAGATTTTTTGCTCAACTTGAATATCAAGGAACAAGATATCTTGGTTTTCAAAAACAAAAAAACACTAAGAAAACTATCCAATCACAAGTTGATTCTGCATTGAGCAAAGTAGCCAACCATAAAATTACAACAATTTGTTCGGGGAGAACAGATTCTGGAGTTCATGCAACAAATCAAATTATTCATTTCGATTCAAAATCTAAAAGAAGTACTGACTCATGGGTTAGGGGTGCAAATACCTATCTGCCTAATGATATAGCCGTAAAAAATATCTTTAAGGTAGAAAATAATTTACATGCTCGTTTTGATGCAAAATATCGAACCTATATGTATTTAATAAAAAACTCAACACAGAAACCTGCAATTGAAGCTAATAATAGCCTTTGGATAAGGGCTAATTTAAATATAAAAAAGATGAATGCTGCTTGTAAACATCTTTTGGGGGAGCAAGATTTTTCATCATTCAGAAGCACAACCTGCCAATCAAAAACAGCTATAAGAAATATATATTCAGCTACTTTCACACAAAAAAAGGAATATATTTTATTTCAAATAAAAGGCAATGCTTTTTTGCACAACATGATAAGAATAATAGTAGGCACACTGATAGAAGTTGGTAAGAATAATCTTACTATTAGTAAATTTAAAAATATCATCAAAGCAAAAAATAGGAAAAAGGCTTGCAAAACTGTTTCTGCAAATGGGTTATATTTTATCGGTCCAGAGTATAATGACTTCACTTATACAAAAAATAAGGTTTTTTTAGATGAATTGGATTAAAGACTTTATACCTACAATAAAACAGAATCTATCTAAGACTTTTGGAAAAGAGAATGATAGTAAAATTCCTGAAGGTCTGTGGAAGTCGTGCAACAAGTGTGGATCTATTCTATATATACCTGAGTTAAAGAAGAATTCTTATGTTTGCTCAAAGTGTTCTAATCATTTCAAAATCAATGTTTCTGAAAGAATAGAAGTTACTTTTGATGAAAATACTTATAAAAGTTTGAATGAAGAGGAAGAATTTAAAGATTATCTAAAATTTAAAGACACAAAAAAATATAAAGATAGATTTCAAGAAGCATCAAAGAAGACTGGCTCTGATGAAGCATTGTCGATCGGCACAGGAAAGATTAAAGACATAGAAGTTATAACAACTATTTTTGAATTTGATTTTCTTGGAGGCTCAATGGGAGCAGTAGTAGGAAAAAGATTTGTAAAAGCTGTTGAATATTCTATAGAGCATAATCTCCCACTAATATCTTTCTCCACTAGTGGAGGAGCTAGAATGCAAGAATCTATGATTTCACTATTTCAAATGGGTAAGACTGCATCTGCCATTAAAAAGTTAAAAAATAAAAAAATTCCATTTATATCAGTTTTGGTAGACCCTTGTTATGGAGGCGTAACTGCAAGCTTAGCAATGCTGGGAGATTTAATTATTGCAGAGCCAAATGCAAGAATAGGTTTTTCAGGAAAAAGAGTTATTCAGGATACTGTTAAAGAGGATTTACCGAAAGATTTTCAAACAGCAGAAAAGCAATTAGAAAAAGGTTTCGTAGACAAAATCGTGGACAGAAGAGATTTGAGAAATTTTGTTATTAAAATTTTAAAAATTCTTAATTAATTTGTAATGGGAAATTTAAGCTTCAGCATTCTAGATCTATTGCTTTTTACTGGAATAGCATTGCTACTATTCAGAGTAAAAAATAATGGCATTTTAAAAGAGTTAGTCTTCATCTCAATACTTTTTTTCTACTCATATATTATTTTGAATAATCTGAAAACGGTATATGACTATTTTGAAGATCAAGGATTGAGCTATGCATATTCAATATATAACGTTTTTATAGGGTTATTTGCCTGTGCTGGCTTACCATTTGTAAACTTTTTTTTAGGTTTATATGTGCCTAAAATAAAAGGATTAGCAAGTATGGTAATTGGAGTTATCATGGCCATCATTAGATTCTTACTTTTAATATTTTTTATACTTCAATTATTTCCTAATTTATCTGAGTCATCTTTGGTGTACAATTCATTTGTAATAAATATTTTGCTCTCATATTTTGAGAACATCTTTATCTACTTGTTAAATTAATGTGTGGGATTGTTGGGATAGTTCAAAAAGATAATTGTTTTACTGAGCTCTATGATGCTTTAATTATGTTGCAGCATAGAGGTCAAGATGCTGCTGGCATTACTATATGTGAAGGTGGAAATTTACATTCAAGAAAATCAAAAGGTTTTGTAAGAGAAGTATTTACTCAAAGACATTTTGAAAGATTAAAAGGTAATTGCGGTATAGGGCATGTCCGATACCCTACTGCAGGTGGAAATTCTAAAGAGTATGCACAACCAATGTATGTAAACTCACCGTATGGTATTTCACTAGCTCATAATGGCAATCTTTCTAATACCAAGGCATTGGCAGCAGAATTATTTAGCAGCGATTTAAGACATATATCTACTGATTCTGATTCAGAGGTTCTGCTTAATATTCTTGCTCATGAAATATCTAAAAACAATGAAAAAAAACCAACTCCAGAAACTTTATTTAAAGCAGTGGAATCTACCTTTAAGAGATGTGAAGGGAGCATAAATGTAGTCTCTATCATTACTGGACATGGACTCTTAGCATTTAGAGATCGATATGGTATTAGGCCTTTAAGTTTAGGTTCAAGAACTAATGCAGATGGCAAAAAAGAATATATGATATCCTCAGAAAGCGCAGCATTTTCATCTTCTAACTACGATCTTGAGCGGGATATTAATCCTGGAGAAGCAATATTCATAAGTAATACTGGAGAAATACATACACAGATTTGCTCTGATAGTACTACTCTTACTCCCTGTTTGTTTGAATATGTATACTTTGCTAGACCAGATTCAGTAATTGATGGGGTAAGTGTTTATCAAGCAAGACAAAATATGGGGATAAAGCTTGCTGAAAAAATTAAAAAAAATATACCAGATGATGATATTGATGTTGTTATACCAATACCGGAAAGCTCAATTACTAGTGGAACAAAAGTAGCTGAATGTTTAAATAAAGAAGTTATCTATGGTTTTGTAAAAAATAGATATATTGGTAGGACTTTCATAATGCCTGAGCAAGATATGAGAAGACGTTCAGTAAGAAGAAAATTAAATCCAATTAATGATGAATTTAAGGACAAAAGTGTTCTGTTGGTTGATGATTCAATTGTTAGAGGAACAACCATGAAAGAAATTGTTGCTATGTGCTATAAAGCTGGTGCAAAAAAAGTTTCTGTAGCGTCCTCATCCGCAGAAGTCAGATTTCCTAATGTTTACGGAATTGATATGCCTGCTAAAAGTGAATTGATTGCTAGTGATAGATCTCAAGAAGAGATAAAAGACTTTATAGGTTGTGATAATTTAGTTTATCAAGACTTATCTGATCTGGTTGATTCAGTTACAGAGCTTAACTCGGAATTAGATGGTGTCGAAAATTCTATTTTTACTGGAACCTACCCAACAGATATAACAGACGAGTATTTAGAATATCTTGAGAATAAAAGAAAATCTATTAGTTCTTAATATCTTCAATATCTAGATGAGGGATATCCATTTCTCTAACCTTTTCTAGATAATTTTCAATTTCATTGAAATTCATAAATCTAAATACTTCTTCTGACATAGTATTTAGATCAGCCATATATTCATTATATTCTTGTAAATTAGGTATTCTTCCAAGCAAAGATGTTATAGCAGTAACTTCAGACGAAGCTAGATAAACGTCTGTTCCATCACCCATTCGATTTGGAAAATTTCTAGTAGATGTTGAAACCATAACTGAGTTATCAGCTGCTCTGGCTTGGTTCCCCATACATAATGAGCACCCTGGTATCTCTACTCGAGCCTCTGAATTATTAAAAATCTCATAATAACCTTCTTCTGTAAGCTGATGTTCGTCCATTCTTGTAGGAGGAACTACCCAAAGTCTTGTTTTAGATTTACCGTATTTATCTAATAATTTTCCTGCTGCTCTGAAATGACCAATATTTGTCATACAAGAACCAATGAATGTTTCATCAACTTTATTTCCAGCTATTTCGCTAAGAGGTTTAACATCATCAGGATCATTAGGGCAACATAATAGGGGTTCAGTGACTTCATTGAGTGGAATATCTATTACTGCTGCATATTCGGCATCATTGTCAGCTTCCATGAGAATAGGATTCTCTATCCATTTCTCCATTTCCCTGGCTCTTCTTTCTAGAGTTTTAGGATCATGATATCCATCTGAGATCATCCATCTTAGTAGAGTTATATTAGACTTTAGATATTCAATTACAGGTTCTTTATCAAGTTTAACTGTACAACCTGAAGCTGATCTTTCTGCAGAAGCATCAGAGAGCTCAAAAGCTTGTTCTATTTTAAGATTTGGTAGACCTTCTATCTCCAGACATCTTCCTGAAAAAATATTCTTTTTAGTCTTCTTATCCAAAGTAAGTAGATCCTGTTTCATTGCAAAATAGGGTATAGCATGCACAAGGTCTCTTATTGTTATTCCCGGTCTTAGTTCTCCTGAAAATCTAACAAGAACACTTTCAGGCATTTCTAATGGCATTACTCCTAGAGTTGCTGCAAAAGCAACCATTCCGGATCCTGCTGGAAAGCTAATTCCTATGGGAAATCTTGTATGACTATCTCCACCTGTACCGACTGTATCAGGTATTAACATTCTGTTTAGCCATGAGTGAATAATTCCATCACCAGGCCGCAATGAAACTCCACCTCGATTTATAAAAAAATCTGGTAGTGTTCTATGAGTGACTTCGTCCACAGGTTTAGGGTATGCAGCTGTATGACAGAAAGATTGCATTACTAGATCAGAGGAGAAGCCTAGGCATGCTAGTTCTTTTAATTCATCTCTAGTCATAGGTCCTGTTGTATCCTGAGATCCAACTGTCTTCATTCTTGGCTCACAATATTGTCCAGCTCTAACACCTTCCATTCCACATGCTTTTCCAACCATTTTTTGAGCTAATGTATAGCCTTTATTAGTCTTTTTATCTTCACCATACCTACAAAATTTATCAGAAGAATCTAACCCCATTTTTTCTCTTGTTTTATCTGTGAGCTGTCTTCCAATGATTAGATTTATTCTTCCACCAGCTCTTATCTCATCAAATATGACATCTGTCTTTAGATCAAAAGTACTTAGAGTTTTGCCAGTTTCTTCTTCAAGAATTTTTCCGGAATAGGGCTTTAATATTATTTTCATTCCATGCTCTAAGCTATCAACATCGAGCTCCAAAGGAAAAGCCCCAGAATCCTGTAATGTGTTATAAAAAATTGGGGCGATTTTACTTCCAAAACAAAAACCACCTGTTCTTTTTGCTGGCACGAAAGGAATATCTGAACCCATATGCCATAACATTGAATTTACAGCTGACTTTCTAGAAGATCCTGTTCCAACAACATCGCCGACAAATACTAACTGTGAACCATCAGCTTTTAATCTTTTTAATTCTTCCAATGGTTTATCAATATTTTCAGAGAACTTAAGGAAGGCTTGTGCATGAAGAGGTATATCTGGCCTTGACCAAGCCTCTTTAGCTGGTGAAAAATCATCAGTATTTGTTTCTCCACCTACTTTATAGATTGTTAGTTTAATTTCTTCATCTAAAGTAGGTCTATTCTCAAACCATTCAGCATTTGCCCATGATTCAATAATTGATTTGGCAGGAGAATTATTTTTGCTCAGTTCAAAAATCTCATTAAAAGAATCATATACAAGAATTGTATTTTTGAGTGCTTCTGCTGCTTCAGCAGCAAATTTACCTTTTTTTAATATTTCAACTAATGCTTCTACTGAGTAGCCACCCAACATTGTTCCTAGTATCTCAATTGATTTCTGAGGTGTGATTAAGTCTGTTTTTGTGTTTTCTAAAGCTAGATCCTTTAAAAAAGCTGCCTTTACATATGCTGCTTCATCTACCCCTGGAGAAACTTCATTTTCAATAAGGTTCAATAGCTCTGCACTGCCAGAGCTGTTTTCAAAAGCATTGGCTATTTCTTGTACTTCTTGAGCAGTTAAAGGGAGAGGAGGTAAACCATCTTTCTCTCTTTTCTTACCCTCATCATAATATCCTTGCAACATAATCATTAAAAAATTTGATCACAATTCTACATCTAAGTTATCTTAATAGAAAGAATCAGTAAACGTAATGTCAAATAAAGTAATAAAAAGGACACCTTGTATTGGAGTATGCTCAACTTCATATGGAGATCATATTTGTAGAGGTTGTAAAAGGTTTAGTCATGAGGTTACTGGCTGGATCAAGTATTCAGATACCGAAAAAAGTCTTGTTAATGAGAGACTGCAGAAATTCAAAATTACTATTTTAAAAGATAAATTTACCATTACTGATACTGAAAAATTAAAAAATAAGCTAAAAGAAGCGAATATATCCTTCAATCAGGAACTAGACCCATTATGCTGGATATTTGATCTTTTTAGAACATTTTCTACTGAAGATATAGATTTAGAAGACGTAGGAATTGCTGTTAAAAGTGAATTTTTGAATATTCCGTTGTCTAGAATAAAAGAAGATATCAATCAAGAGTTCTTTGAATTATCTCTAGCTCACTATGAAAGATATATTGTCGGAGAATCTGTTACTTAACAAAAGGTATCTCATTAATATTTGTTGTATATCTTTTTGACTTCATCTGTCTTTTCATTTTCCAAGTATTTCTGAAACCTAGATTTCCAAAGCCAATTTTTGCTATTTCTTTCAATTTTATTTGGTCTACAGTTTTCATTAACCTTTCTGATGAAGCTGTATCTTTTGCTCTATTAAATAAAGACATCTGATAACCAAAATTATTTACGAAATCACTTAATAGAACACCTGCTTTAGAATACTCATAACCTTCTCTGTATATCATGTTTAATATTTGATTTGCGCTCTTAACTATAATTCGAGAATCACTCGTAGGGTGTATCAAGTTAATATGCTTGGATGCATATATCTGTTTCACCCTATTACTAAATCTATTTGATCTTATAAAAATAGTTATTAATCTACACTTCTGTTTTTCATGCCTTAATTTTTCTGCAGCTCTATTCGCATGAAAGCTTACAGCTTCATGTAATATATCTTTTGAAGTCACTCCTCTACCAAAACTCCTGCTAACCACAATCTGTTTTTTTGGCTCATTAATATTATTAAGATTTATACATGGCTCGCCTCTAAGCTCTCTAATAGTTTTTTCTAAAACTACACTAAAATTATTTCCAGCTAATCGAGGGTTTAATTTACTTAACTCAAAAGCATTATTAATTCCTATCTCTTTTAACCTTTTTGATAGCTTTCTACCAATGCCCCAAACATCAGCAATATCAGTTTTCTTTAATAAATAATTAGTAATCTCCTTTCTTTCAAATACTGCAACTCCCTCAAATCTTTTATCATCTTTTGCTACTTTGTTTGCTAATTTTGATAGAGTCCTTGTGGGAGCTATACCTATACTCACAGGAACTCCAACCCATTTTTTAATTCTTTTTCTACAATCATAGGAGAACCTAACTAGATCTATATTTCTTTTAAATGATCTTAAGTCTAAGAATGCTTCATCTATGCTATATATATCTATTTCTGGACATAGTTCAGTTAGCGTATTCATTACTCTATTTGAAATATCTGCATAGAATTCATAATTTGAAGAAAAAACTATGCCGCCATTAGATAAATACTGACTTTTAATCTGATACCATGGTTGAGCCATTTTTATACCCATTTTTTTAGCTTCAGCTGATCTAGCAATAACGCAGCCATCATTATTGCTCAAAACAACAATGGGTTTATTTCTTAGATCCGGCCTAAATATCTTCTCACAAGATGCGTAAAAACTATTGCAATCTACTAATGCAAACATCAGTAAATATTTATTGATGAACTGACAACTCCTAGAATTTCTAAGTCAAGAAGATTGTCTAGATCTTTAGTTTTATTATTCAAGCAATTTGTTATTAACAACTTCTTTCTTCCTATAATGATTTTTCGGCAGAAGAATTCATCGCCAATTGAAGCTACCACTATATCTCCATTTTTCGGCTCTAAACTTCTATCAATAACTAGTATTGAGTCCTCTTTTATACCTGACAGCAGCATTCCTTCTCCCTTGAATCGCATAAGGAATGTAGCGCTAGGCCTTTTTATAAGAAGCTGATTAAGATCTATTGGATTTTCAATATAATCACTTGCTGGACTGGGAAAGCCAGAGTGTTTTTGTTTTTTATGGGAAAAGGTATCCCTTATTTTCTTACCAGAAAACATATAATATACTGTATGTATATACAGTATATTATATTAAATCCTCATATAGGGAAAGAGGTAAGTTTTATATTTCCTTCAATATAATCTGCAACCCATCCTTCTTCTTCCCAGCTTCCTAAAACAGCTCTAATTGATCCATTTGCCATATTATGAACCACAGGTCTATGTGTATGCCCATGAATTAAAATATCAATTTTCTCTCTCTGAACCACTTCTAGAACGTAATTATCATTAACATCCATAATATTTTCTGGTTTATTGCTATTTCTTTCAGAACTTTTTTTTCTAAGATCATTTGCAAAATCAACTCTCTCACTAATTGATTTAGTAAGAAAATCTTTTTTCCATGAATCAGACCTAATTTCCCTTTTCATTTCTTGATATTCAACATCATCAACACAGAAAGAATCACCATGAGAAACCATTATTTTTCTCTCCCCAATATTGAAAATATGCTGATCTTCTAGAATTTTTACACCCGTTTCAGATTCAAATTCTGACCCAATTAGAAAATCTCTATTGCCATGAATAAAATATATTTTAAGACCATTATCTGATGCAGTTTTTAACCTTTGCATTATCAACTTATTGACTGGTTGTGTATCATCATCTCCAATCCAATATTCAAAAAAATCTCCAAGAATATATAGTTCTTCATATTTATTAACCGCATCATTTAGAAATTTAAAGAAAACTTTAACCCTTTTATTTTCAATAGGCTCAAGATGCAAATCAGAAACGAAAGCTATAGACATAGCTTGATAATAAATCTTTTTTCAAAATTATGGAAAAATCAATAAAACACTTAAAATTAAATTATGAAAAGAATCGTACTTATTTTTTTATCGTTATTAGTAGTTGGTTGCAGCCAAGAAAAAGAAATAGTTGTTGATACTACAGATCCTTATATATGGCTTGAAGAGGTGGAAGGCGTAGATGCTTTAAACTGGGTTAAAGAACAAAACGAAATAACAAAATCTCGATATGCTGAATCAGATAGTTTTGCCAAAACTTATGATGAATTATTAGAAGAATATCAATCGAATGACAGAATACCTTATGCCTACGTTATGGGTGGAGAAATGTATAACTTCTGGCGTGATGAAAAAAATGTTCGTGGATTATGGAGAAAAACCTCAATAGAATCGTACCAAACAGATAATCCAGTTTGGGAGACTGTTCTTGATATAGATGAATTAGCAAAAAAAGAAGAGCAGAATTGGGTCTATAAAGGTGTCGACTGTTTAGCACCAGATTTTCAAAGGTGCTTATTAAGGCTTTCCTATGGAGGCAAAGATGCTGTCGTTGTAAGAGAGTTTGATTTAGTAAATAAAGCATTTGTTGATGATGGTTTCAATACACCAGAATCTAAACAGTATTTAGGCTGGTTAAATGAAAATCAAATAATGGTTGCTACAGATTTTGGAGAGGGCAGCATGAATGAATCTGGCTACCCAAGAGAAGTAAGAGTTTGGAGTAGAGGAGAACCTTTAAGTGAAGCCACAACTATTTTTGAAGGCACCTATGAAAAGATATTTAGCTTTCCTTTTTCTTCAGTTAGGCCAGATGGCAATCATTTTGGTGTAATTGAGGGACCAACTTTCTTTACAAAAGTCTTATATCTAATGAATGGAGATGAATTGGTCAAATTAGATCTCCCACTAAGAATGGATGTTAATGGAACATTTCAAGGTGCATTAATTTTAAGTTTAGATCAAGATTGGAAAGGTTATACATCAGGATCTCTAGTTGCTGTCAATATTGAAGACGCTTTAAATCAAAATATTACTGATGATTCAATAGAGTTAATCTTTACTCCTACAGATAAGAGGTTTCTTAGAAGCGTTGGAATAGCCGAAGATGAGATTTATGTAAATATTCTAGATAATATCAATGGGAAGATTTTACATTTTGAAAAAGTTGGCCCTAATTGGAAAGAAAGTGAAATTAGAAGCTTTGGTAATGCTGCATTATCAATATCTAGTGTAGATCAATGGTCTGATCATGTATTTATTAATGCTGAAAGTTTTACTGAACCTTCAGCACTTTACTATGCAAATGAATCAAAGGATTTTAAAAAGATAAAATCTTTACCTGAGAAATTTGCTCCAGAGAAATATAATGTAGAGCAACTTTATGCAACTTCAGCAGATGGAACTTCAATACCATACTTCCAAGTTTCAAATAGCGATATGGAAAAAAATTCCATGAATCCAACTTTACTTTATGGTTATGGAGGCTTTCAAATATCACAAACTCCGTCTTATTTAGGTTCTTTTGCAAGACAATGGCTTGATTCAGGTGGAGTTTATGTCATTGCAAATATTCGTGGTGGGGGAGAGTTTGGGCCAAAATGGCACCAATCAGCTTTGAAAGAAAATAGACAGCGTGCTTACGATGATTTTATTGCAGTAGCAGAGACATTAATTAGTGAAAACATAACATCAAGCAATCATCTTGGAATTAGAGGCGGTTCAAATGGGGGTTTATTGGTTGGAGCAGTAGTCACCCAAAGACCTGATTTATTTAATGCGGTCATTTGTGCTGTTCCATTGTTAGATATGTATCGTTATGACAAACTCCTCGCTGGTGCATCATGGGTTGATGAATACGGTGATCCTGACAATCCAGATGAATGGAGCTTCATTAGCAAGTATTCTCCATATCAAAATGTCTTTGCTGACAAAAGCTATCCAGAAATTTATTTCTATACTTCAACTAAAGATGACAGAGTTCATCCTGGCCACGCAAGAAAGATGGCTAAGAAAATGTTAGATCAAGGACATAAAGTAATTTATTACGAAAATGTAGAAGGAGGGCACTCTGCTGCAGCAAATCTTAAGCAGTCAGCATATATGACGACCCTTCAGATTGAATATTTAAAAGATAAATTGCACGACTAGTGAAAAGTGGCTCCCCGAACTGGGCTCGAACCAGTGACCCACTGATTAACAGTCAGTTGCTCTACCAACTGAGCTATCGGGGAACGAATTAGGAATTATATACAACTATTGCAAAATAAAAAACAATGTCAGACTTTAAAGTAATCTCTGATTT
>CAJWAI010000011.1 GCA_913020145.1 uncultured Gammaproteobacteria bacterium
TGATGGTATAAACTTGGGCCTTACTTTTCGCAATCAATTTAAAGATATTTTAGAAAAAAATGAGTTTAACCTTGATATGGCAATCAGCGAATGGAAACCACTCAATATAACAGAACAATAAATGGAAAGACTTATTATTAAGGGAGGCAATCAGCTTCATGGAGAGGTAAGCTGCTCAGGGGCTAAGAATTCAGGATTGCCAATATTGGCTGCCACTATCCTCTTAGATACTCCTGCCAAAATAGGAAACCTGCCTCATTTGCAAGATATAACAACAATGCTTGAGCTTCTAAATTCAATGGGAGCATCAATTAATTTTGATGAGAGTGGCTATATTGAGATTGATGCATCTAATATTCATTTACCTGAAGCAAGATATGAATTAGTTAAAACAATGAGAGCCTCCATATTAGTAATGGGTCCTTTAGTTGCTAGATATGGAAAAGCAAAAATATCTCAACCAGGAGGCTGCAATATAGGAACAAGACCAATAGACTTTCATCTAGACGGATTAGAAAAGATGGGGGCACAAATTAAGTCTGACTCAAAATATATTTATCTTGAAGCAGACAAATTAAATCCTATAGATTTTAACTTTCCAAAGATTTCTGTGACTGGCACTGAAAATTTAATGATGGCAGCAGCTTTAGTCAAAGGAAAAACAATATTGAGAAATTGTGCTAAAGAACCTGAAGTAGTTGAATTGGCAAATTTTCTAAATAATTGCGGAGCAAGTATTGTTGGTGCTGGTGAATCTACAATTGAGATCACTGGAAGTGAATCTTTAAAATCAAGTAAATGGGATGTATTGTTTGATCGAATAGAAGCCGGTACATATATGGTTGCAGGAGCTATAACAAATGGACATGTGAAAATTAACAAGATTAAACCTGAAACAATACAGATAATTAGTTCAAAACTGGTTGAAATGGGAGCAATTGTTGAGTCTGGTATTGATTGGGTTGAAGTTGATGCGACAACTACAAATCTTATTTCAAAAGATATATCTACAGAACCATTCCCCGGATTTCCTACTGATATGCAAGCTCAATTTATGGCATTGAATACAATATCAAATGGGCATTCAATTATCGAAGAAACTGTTTTTGAAAATCGTTTTCAGCATGTAGATGAATTAAAAAAAATGGGAGCAGATATATCTTTAGAAAAAAATAAAGCTTCAGTTAAAGGAGTTTCAAATCTTGTCGGTGCTGTTGTTTCTGCATCTGATCTAAGAGCTTCTGCCAGTTTAGTGCTAGCAGGTCTTGTAGGCAAAAATAGAACACAAATCGAAGATATTTTTCATATTGATAGAGGGTATGAATGTATAGAAGAGAAACTTACTAAGTTAGGCGCTGAAATTTTTAGAGAACCTGCGGAATATTAGGTCTTTCTCTAGTTACTATTCCTAATAAAATTATTTCTCCAGACCTGTCGATTGTTAGCTCTAGAGTGTCTCCTGGCGAGATACTATTTACTGAAGCCTTCAAGATATTCCATCTTGCTTCTGAACCTTTTATATCTATTATGATATCTCCATCTTTTAAACCACCCTTAATATTTGAATTATCAATACCAAATACATATAAAGCAGGCACTCTTTCATTATCTTTATTGTAGTAGCCCCTCTTAAATTGGAAATCACCAATCCAAGCTCTATTAATCTGTCCATATTTTATTATTTCGTTTGCAATATAAATAACTCTTTCAGCTGGCAAAGCAAAACCAACACCATCAGAACCACCAGAAACTGAAGCAATTGAGGTGCTTAATCCAATTAATTGTCCATTAGAATTTATTATTGCACCACCGGAGCTACCTTGATTTATTGCGGCATCAGTTTGAATAATATCTAAATAAGGATTTCCAAAATTTCTACCAGTACCACTAAGTATTCCTTTTGAAACTGAAATCCCTAGGTTATATGGATTCCCAATTGCAAAAACAGTCTCCCCTATCTTTAAATCAAATTTATTTGGAAAATCTATAGACCTTAGATTGTCTTCATTTATTTTTAGTACAGCTAAATCAGCATACTCATCAAAACCAATTAAATTAGCAATATATGTTTTCTCATCAATTTTTACTGTACTAAGTGTTCCTGAAAGTATGTGGAAAGCAGTTACTATGTAACCATCATTTGAAATTATTACACCTGAACCAAATTTCTTTTGGGGAGTATTGGGAACAGATTCTATAGATACAATCGACTGAGAAATATCTTCAAAATCTATCTGAGAATTTTTATTGAGTGTTTTTTCGAAGTAGACAATCTGCCCTCCAAAAAACAAGCCAAAAAATAAAATTAATAAAAACAGGTTCCTCATGTTTAAAATCCCTTATCAATATATTAATATATAGCGACTCGACTTTGAGGATTAGATGAAAACAACAGCATTAAGAACACAAGATATTGAGCAAAAATGGTATTTGATGGACTGCTCAGGCAAAAGATTGGGCAGATTGTCTGTGCAAGTAGCAAATATCTTAAGAGGCAAGAACAAACCTGAATATACACCAAATTCTGATGTCGGTGATTTTGTTGTTCTAGTAAATGCAAAGAATATAGAAGTTACTGGCAATAAGTCAGAAAACAAAATCTACTTTAGGCATACCGGCTATCCAGGAGGCATTAAGCAAATATCTTTTAAAGATCAGTTAGAAAAGGATCCTGAAAAGATTATTAGGGACGCAGTTAAAGGTATGCTGCCTAAAAATAAACTAAATAGACAAATAATAAAGAAATTAAAAGTTTATAACGATGAGATCCATCCTCATGAAGCGCAGAATCCAGAGGTAATAAAATAGATATGTCTACAATATCAGGAAGAAGAAAAGAAGCTACAGCTGTAGTGCGCTTAACAAAGGGCAAGGGCATTCTTACAGTAAACAAAAAAAATATAGATGAATATTTTGGTAGAGATGTTGCTAAAATGATAATAAGACAGCCACTAGTTCTAACTAAATCTGAAAATGCCTATGATATAGATATTAAAGTTCAAGGTGGAGGGTCATTTGGTCAAGCTGGAGCAATAAGATTAGCAATATCAAAAGCTCTTATTGAGCTAAATCCTGATTTAAGAGCAGAATTAAAAAAAGCAGGATACCTAACAAGAGATTCAAGAGTAAAAGAAAGAAAGAAAGTTGGCTTGAAAAAAGCGAGAAAATCCCCACAATTCTCTAAAAGATAGAATTTTTATCTTGAACACTACTATTTTTAATGTTCAAAATAATTTAATTTAAAAAAAACAAAAAAAATAATACTTTTTTTTATAAATTCCGTATATAATGCACAGAATGCTTAGTAAAGGTGGGTCAAAAAAGCTTTTTCAATTAAATTTGAACACAGCTTTTAATGTTCAAAATGTCTAAAAAAAGAAAACATATCCACATCCTTGATGGTATGTCATTATACACGAGAGATAGATCTCCATTTTATTGGGGATATTTGAATATTGAGGGCAAGATCTATAAGAAAAGCTTAAAAACTACTGATAGAAAAGAAGCTGAAAGATTCCTTTTTGCATGGAAAAATGAAATTTTTGCTGATTCATTAAATTTAACAGATGGTAATGGTGAAGAGGATCATCATCATGTCGAACAAAAACCTATTGTCGATGAAAAAAGAAGGAAAGCGCTACTCATTACTTCTGGGTTGATGGGGGCTGTTACAGTAGCTGCTTTTGCAGTTCCATTTTTGAGCGCATGGAAACCAAGTGAAAAAGCAAAAGCATTAGGCGCTTCAGTTAAATTTGATCTATCTAAATTACAGCCTGGAGCGATGGCAATAGTTGAGTGGAGAAGAACTCCTATATTTGTTGTTCATCAAACGCAAGAGGCTATTGATAACCTTCCAAAGTTAAATGACAAAGTAACTGATCAAGCAAATGAAGTCTTACCATCTAATGATAAAAAATTTACAGTTTTAAAAGGTGTTTGCACTCATTTGTCCTGTGCTCCAAAATATCATCCTGAAATCGAGCCAAAAGCATGGGATCAAGAATGGCTCGGAGGATTCTTTTGTCCTTGTCATGGTTCAAAATTTGATTTAGCTGGAAGAGTTTACAAAGGCGTGCCTGCACCAATCAATCTTGAAATTCCACCACATACATTTTCTGGAAATACTTTAATAATAGGAGAAGCTGCATAATGTCAGAAAAAGAAAACTCAAAATCATTTATGTCTTCAATGATGTCTTGGATCGATAGAAGATTTCCCGTAACTGAGAATCTAGAAAGACATTTGACCAAACATCCTGTACCAAAGAAAGTTAATTTTTACTATCTATTTGGCGCTTTATTAATGGTTGTCTTCATGATTCAAGTTATAACTGGTATTTGGTTAATGATGTTTTATACAAATACTGAAGAAGGTGCATTTGCAAGCATAGAATATATTATGCGAGATGTTGAGTACGGTTGGTTAATGAGGTACATGCATAGTACTGGAGCTAGTGCATTTTTCTTTTTAATGTATTTTCATATGTTTCGAGGTCTTCTATACGGCTCTTACCAGAAGCCAAAGGAATTAGTATGGCTCTTTGGTTGTTTTCTGCTATTTCTTTTGATGGCAGAGGGTTTTCTTGGTTATGTTCTTCCTTGGGGGCAAATGTCTTATTGGGCAGCGAATGTAATTTTGTCATTATTTGGAGCAATACCTTATATTGGACCTGATTTACAAATTTGGATTCAAGGAGATTTTGTTCTCTCTGGAATAACACTATCAAGATTTTTTGCACTACATGTTGTTGTAGTACCTCTTCTAATGATTGCATTAGTTGTGTTTCACATATTTGCTTTGCATGAGGTTGGTGCTGGAAATCCAGAAGGTGTTGATATAGAAAAACATAGAGATTCAAAAGGCATGCCTCTAGATGGAGCTCCATTTCACCCTTATAAAACATTTAGTGCGCTACCAGCTATCGGCATATTTTTTATTGTTTTCTTTGCAATTGTTTTCTTTGCTCCAACTGGTGGAGGATACCTAATTGAAAAACCAAACTTTGAAGAAGCAGACTTCTTGAAAACTCCAGAGCATATTGCCCCAGTATGGTATTATGCCCCATTTTATTCAATCCTCAGGGCTGTGACTTTTGGAATTCCATTTCTTGGTATAACAAGTAAGTTTCTTGGGTTTATCATTTTTGCAGCTAGTATTGCCATTCTATTTATTGTTCCATGGTTAGATAGATCGAATGTTCAAAGCATTAGGTATAAAGGTATTTATAGTAAAGTTGCCATGATTTTATTTGCCTCTTCTTTTATTACTTTGGGTTATTTAGGAACCAAACCGGTCAATGAATTAAGAACCTTAATTGCGCAAATATGCACTATCTTTTATTTTGCACCTTTTATATTGATGCCAATCTACACGAAGTATGAAAAAACATTAAAGGTTCCTGATCGTTTATGAAAAAGTTTTTAATTTTATTTCTACCCTTTTGTTTATTTATGTTTTCTGCTGGTGAAAATAAGTGTGGTTCTCTTGAAAAGTGTGATTATTATAGCGCTGATGTCCATGACACATACTCTCTTCAAAGAGGTTTGGGCATATATATGAATTATTGTTCAACGTGCCATACTCTTGAACTTTTACGGTGGAATAGACTGCAACGAGATCTTGATATACCTGAAACGATACTAATAGAAGACCTCATAGCTAACCCAGATATAAAAATTGCAGATTATATGACCTTTGGCTTACCGGAAGTTTCTGCGATTGGCGCACCAGATCTTACACTCAGGACAAGAGTAAGAGGAGAAGACTGGATATATACATACTTAAGGACATTCTATGAAGATCCTGAACAATTAACAGGAACAAATAATCTTGTTTACCCTGGCACTTCAATGCCAAATATTCTAGTAGGTTTGCAAGGCAGTCAGGCACTTGACAGTGATGGTACAATAAAACTTAAGTCTGATGGTTCCCTTTCAAAAGAAGAGTTTGATGATTCAATGAAGGATCTTGTAAATTTTTTAGCTTATGCAAGTGAGCCTGCAAGAATTACTAGAGAGAAAAATGGAATTTTTGTGATTTTATTTTTCATTATTTTTACTGCAGTCATGTGGCTGCTATATAGAGAATATGCTAAGGAGATAAAATGATTTTTTATTCGGAAGAAAAGGGACACTATAGCCATATGGTTAGGATTGTCTTAGCAGAAAAAGATATAGCTTGTGAGATAAAAGAATTCGACCCAAACGGTAAATTGCCGCCAGAGTTAGCAACTATTAACCCTTACAATAAATTACCAGTACTAGTTGATAGGGAGGTAACAATTTATGAGCCTCGAATAATCTCAGAGTATCTTGATGAGAGGTTTCCACATCCACCACTTTTGCCTATTTATCCTAATGAAAAAGCAGAATGTAGGCTTTTAATACATAGAATAGAAAGGGACTGGCTCCCAATAATGGATAAGATGATGGCTCCTAAAATTACACAAAGAGAATTCGATAAACTGAAAAAAGAACTTGTATCTTTAGTTGCAGGTATTGTTCTAGTACTTAAAGAGAAACCATACTTCATGAGTGATGAATTTACACTGGTTGATTGCTATATGAGTGCAATATTGTATAGGTTGCCTTACCTTGGCGTTAGCACCCCAAAATCTAAGTCTTTTGATAGTTTGTACAATTATCAAGATAAATTATTTGCAAGACCTGGATTTGAATTATCTCTAACAGATTCAGAAAGAGATTTAAAATATTCTTTTAATTAATATAAGAATTAATTTCTATTGAGTCTGAATTGATATTATATATTCCAAGAAGACCCCTTATTTCTCCTTGAATCTCATTACTTATGGCATAAGCTAAAAGCATTGAGTCATAACCTAGGCAAAAACTTCTACTTTTATTTAGATCATAACCAAAGGTATTTTTATATGTGTGATCAATTAAAGATATGTTATGAAGTTTAATTTCATTACCATCAATTACTTCGTCTAGTTCAGATGTTGTAGCTATTACTTCATAGTCCAGACCATAATTAAACCTTATAAGAGAAGCTAATTCATACAATCTTGTTGCTTCATTTGGAAAAATTAAAATTTGTTTGATGTCATCACGAGTCCTAGGAATAAATTCTAATGAAGAGAAGCTAGCTTTATCAATCTTATTAAAGCGCTCAATACTCTCTGATACATCTAGAAAATTTCTAATGCTTGAATCTGAATCAATGTATGGAGCAGAATCAATTGTTATGATGTCTCTAGAGCCATTAAACCAAGTGTCTTTAAATATTTTTTCAGAATCTATATCACCAGTACTATCACTAATTATCCCAACTCTACTTACTTCATTTGAATCAAGGTATTTATTTAATGTATTCAACTGCGGACTCCTTCCCAATGTAATATAAAGGTTTTGATTAGCTTCATTCAGAAACAGTGCTCTGTCCTTCTGTATTAAGCCATCTATTTTTCTTGCTAACTCTCTACTTACTGGACCAATAAGAAAATTCTCTCTTATCTTATTAGCATCTATCTCCTCTTGAAGTATAAATTCAATATCATTCTCTATACCTTGTTCTTTAATGGCGTAAATCATGCCAATCTGAAAGAAATTATTAAATTCTGAAAATCTTTTGAAATCGGGCAAAGCAACTATATAAGAACCATCAAAATTGGTCTGGTTTGGTACAAGATCTATATTTGTTATATTCTCAAAACCAAAAGCATTAGCATCAGAACCAATAAATTTTTTTTTATCTGGTTGATTAGAAATAGATGAACAACTGGTAATAATTAAAATATAAAATATAAGTGAGACAATTCTAAATAACATGAACTTTTATATTATACCTTCTCCTATTGGCAATCTTGATGATATTACTTTTAGATCGGTCCAGGTTTTAAAGGAAGTAGACCTTTTAATCGTAGAAAATTTGAAGAAAGCTAAAATTATTTTGAAACATTATGATATAAAGCCTAATAATATCCTCGTCTATAATGATAAATCTACTGAGAAAGATAGAAACAAGATAATTAATCTACTAAAGAAAATATCTTCAGGAGGCATTATGTCTGAAGCTGGTACGCCATTAATTTCTGATCCTGGCTTTAAATTGATAACTGATTTAATTAGTTTAAAAATAAAAATTATTCCACTTCCAGGCGCTACTTCAGTAATTAGCTCTCTAGTTGCTAGCGGTTTACCAACAAATCACTTTCAATTCATAGGATTCTTTCCAAAGGTTAAAAAAGATGCTGAATCATTATGTAGTAGTCTTTTAAAGTTCGATGGAACAACGATAATCTTTGAATCTCCAAAAAGAATAATAAATACTCTTAATTTTCTGGGTCAGAAGCTTGGAGATCTAGCTGAAGTTTGTGTGGCAAAAGAAATAACAAAAATACATGAAAGCTTCTTTAGAGGAACCCCAAAAAAAATTGAAAATTTTTTGTTAGAGAATAAAAATTTAGTAAAAGGAGAGTTTGTTATTCTTATCAAAGTTACAAATATAGATGAATCATTCATATTGGCAGATAGGATCTATAATCAATTATCATCCAAACTTTCATTAAAAGATCTTTCAAAAGTAGTTTCTGAAATTACGAGCATTAATAAAAATAAAATTTATAAAAGATTTTTATCTTTTTCTAAAAACTCCTGATATTATATGTGGCTGAGTTGGTCGAGCTATCGCTTAATTAATTAAGAGGAAAGTCCGGACTTCAAAGAGTAAAGTGCCAGTTAACGACTGGGAGACGTGAGTCTACGGCTAGTGCCACAGAAAATATACCGCCATTTATTGGTAAGGGTGAAAAGGTAAGGTAAGAGCTTACCGCCTAATTAAAATTAGGGCATGGTAAACCCCACTTGAAGCAATGCCAAATAGAGATTAAATTGCGTTGCTCGCGCATAATCTGGGTAGGCAGCATGAATGTTTTGGTAACAAAGCATCTAGATAAATGATAGCTGTTAACAGAATCCGGCTTATAGACCAACTCAAACCTCTCATATAAAATTCTCTTATGACTTGGGAAATTTTAGATTCTGATTATGAGCAAGCAAAGATAACAGTTCTTGGAATTGGAGGCGGCGGCGGCAATAGCATAAGCCATATGATTAATTCAGGAATCAAGGGCGTTAACTTTGTATGTGCGAATACAGATGCTCAAGATCTAAGCAAAATACATAGCGCTAAAAAGATAATACTAGGTGAAGAATTAACCAAAGGACTTGGCGCTGGTAATGACCCAGAGAAGGGTAGAGCCGCAACTGAGCTAAGCATAGAAGAAATAAAGAAACATCTTGAAAATACTGAAATGCTATTTCTTACAGCAGGTATGGGTGGTGGTACTGGTACAGGGGGAGCACCTATAATTGCAAAATTAGCAAGAGATATGGGCATACTGACTGTTGGTGTAGTGACGACACCTTTTAAACATGAAGGTGCAAAAAGAGCTAACCAAGCTAAAGTTGGAATCTCAGATCTCATAGATAATGTCGATTCATTAATTGAAATAGATAATGAAAAAATTTTTCAAGCATTTCCTGAAGATTCTGATTTATTAGAAGGATTCGATGCAGTAGATGACGTATTAACCAATGCATTAAAAAGTGTTACTAATGTAATTTTGACTGATACGGCTAGAATGAATATAGATTTTGCCGATGTTAAGGCTGCCATGTCTCATAAAGGAATGGCTATTATGTGTTATGGCACTGCAGCAGGACCAAACAGGGCTGCAGAGGCTGTTAACAATGCCTTAAACAATCCATTTTTTGATCAAGCTGATATGAGGAATGCAAAAGGCTTAATTGTAAATGTCTGTGCTTCAAGTTTAGAAAAAGAAGAGCTGCTTGAAATAATGAATCATGCTCAAAATATTGGTAAGGATAATATCGAAGCAATATCAGGATTAATGATAGACGCATCATATGGAGATGAAATATCAGTAACAATCATAGCTACTGGACTTAGAAGGTTTAATCTTGATGAATTTAGACCCTCATATATACCTTCACCTTCAATAAGTCCATTGAATGGAAATGCAAATTCAAATTCTGACGGCTATGTAAATTTAAATAATTTAAAAAAAATCGATATTAAAGAAACTCTTAGGAGAATAAAGGATTAAACATTACCCTGTTTTACTTAAAGAATCAGTTGACCATCTTGTAACAGATAGAAATGGTATATATATAGATTGTACTTTTGGCAGAGGCGGACATAGCAAAGAAATACTTAATAGAATAAGTAAAAGTGCAAAATTATATTCTTTTGATCTTGATCCGGATGCATTGATATCATCAAAAGAAATTAAATATGGAAATTTCAATTTCATCCATGATAATTTCCGTAATTTAGATCGCTATTTTGATAATAGCTCAATTTCAGGAGCAATAATTGATTGTGGTCTTTCATCACCTCAACTTGACAGTCCTGAAAGAGGCTTTAGCTTTCAAAAAAAGGGACCTTTGGACATGAGATTCAATAATCAGTCAGGCATAACATGTTCAGATATAGTCAATAAATATAAAGAAAAAGAAATAAGTCATATATTATGGGCCTACGGTGAAGAAGAGGAATCCAGAAGAATCGCTAAAGCAATAGTCGAAAGAAGATCAGACAAGCCCTTCACAAACACACTTGATTTATCGGACCTAATTAAAAAAAATAAAAAAATAAGAACAAAGAAACATGCAGCAACAAAATCGTTCCAAGCTTTAAGAATTGCCGTAAATAGTGAAGTTCTCAATCTTGAAGAATGTCTTGAAGAGCTCAAGAAAAAAATCATTAAAGGTGGAAAAATTGTGGTCATTTCTTTTCATTCGTTAGAAGATAGGCTTGTAAAAAATGCATTCAAAGAAAAAATAAATATTCATGAAAAACGAATACCCATAATAGAGGAAGAAAAAAATCCTACATATAGAACTCATAAGCTTATATATCCTACTAAGGATGAAGTTAAAATGAATATAAGATCAAGAAGTGCAAAAATGAGAGTAATCGAAAAATTATGAAATTATTAGATTTTTTTCTATTCAGTCTATTATTGTTAGTGACTTGCCTTGCACTAGTTAAAGTAAATCTTGTTTTTGAATACAAAAGAAATTTTGAGCATTTAGATAAAGTCCATCAAAAAATCTCATCCTTAGAGAATCAAAATACAAAACTAAATCTTGAAATATCTTTAATAAAATCATCGCCTTTTATATATGAAAGGGCTTTAGATCTAGGAATGAAAGAGCCTGAAATTGTGGAATAATGATAAAACTCAGAATTATTTTTTTAATCTTTTTGATTCTATTATTATTGCCAATATTCAGGTATTACGAGCTTAGTAAAGATAGAGAACTTTTTGTTTCTAAAGGCACAAATCAGAGCACGGTTACAGAAATTAATTTTTTGCCTAGAGGCAAGATCGTTGATAGAAATGACAATCAATTAGCTCTAGACATTGTTCGACAAACATTACTTTTTAGCAATCAAGCACAAAAAGAGACAGTATTTAAACTTGCTAAAGCTGAAGGAATCCCCATCTTCTTGAACTCAAATAGAAGACTTTGGTTTGAAAATGAAATTGATGCAGATTTTTTAAAAAAAGCTAAACTTGCATGTAATTGTTCTGTAATTCAAGAACCAAGATCAAGAAGGTATTATCCTTATGGTTCTATCGCAAGCACAGTAATAGGATTTTCAGGTACTGATGGAGGCCTCGAAGGTGTTGAAAAAGTTTTTGAAAATGAAATATCAAAAAGTGAATCATCTCGATCTTTTTTGCGCAATAGACGAGGTGCAAAAAATTTTGGCGACTTAACTAGTTTCGGTCTATCCAATGACAAAAAAAGTTTAAAGCTTACATTAGACATTACTCTCCAATACAAATTATTTGATGAGCTAAAAAATGCAATTTCTGCAAATGATGCAAAAGGAGGCTATGCATTATTAATGGATGCTAAATCTGGTGATATTTTAGCTATGGCAAGCTATCCAACATTCAACCCTAATGATTCTTCAAGAGTTATTGAAAAAAATAGACTAATTGATGATTTTTATGAGCCGGGATCTCTAATAAAACCATTTACGGTAGCAGGAGCTTTAGAGCTTAATCTCATAGAAAAAGATACCGAGCTAGATACCAATCCTGGATGTATAACACTTTCTAAATACAAAAGATGTGAAGCTGGAGGTAAGAATTTCGGAAAAATATATTCACATGAAGTCATCTCTAATTCTTCACAAGTTGGTACAGCAATGATTGCTATTAAATTTTCAGATCAACTTTTAAGAGACAATTTAAGTCAATTTGGTTTTGGAAAGCAATTAAACATGAATTGGACTACCAGTTATCCAGGCTTAATTCTTGATAGACCTAAATTGTATGAAATTGATAAAGCATCTTTAGGTTATGGATATAGCATGGCTGCAAATTCTTTACAGATAGCTAGAGCATACAGTGTGTTTGCAAATAAAGGTTATATGATTGAACCAAAAATTAAATTTGATGAAGAAGTAGTACGAAATAAAGTCTTAGATGAAGATATTGCAATATTTATTCTAGACGCTTTAAGGGATGTTATTCTTAATGGAACAGCAAAAAACTTGGAAAATACATCTGTAAGCTTAGCAGGAAAAACAGGTACAGCTGAAAAATATATTGAAGGAGTTGGCCGGGCAAAAGATGGAAAATACTTATCAAGCTTTGCATCTATTTTTCCATATGAAGATCCAAAATTTATAATGGTCGTTACCATTGATGAACCTGATCCTAATAATTATTTTGGTGCTGATGTTGCAGCTCCAGTTGTTGAAAAAATGTCTGAATTTATGAAGAGGTTAAAATTTTTATGATTAATCCTCTAGATAATATGAATTTTGAGAAGAGAAACTTCGTTTCTCACTCAAAGTACATAAAAGATGATGATATTTTTATTTCTTTAAAAAATGGGATTAAGCATCTTAGTCAAGAAGACATCAATAAGCTTTCCTTAATTCTTATAGACAGCAAATTTGAGCAGTATGACAATCCAAAGATCTTAAAAATAAATAACCTTGAAGATAACTATCTCAAATGGATTGATGAAATTTATGATATTCAGCAAGCAGCGTTTAAAAATTTTTTTGTGACAGGAACAAATGGAAAGACTACTACAATTGAGTTACTTAGCCAGGCTTTTTCATTTAACTCCATTCCTAATTCTACAATAGGCACCCTTGGAACATACTTGAATGGAAATAAGTTCTTCAGCAATAATTTAACAACTGAGGAGCCATTATTTGTTAGATCAGTAATGCGTAAATGCTCAGAAAACAATATCAAGAATATATTTATTGAAGCATCATCAATAGGTTTGCACCAGAATAGACTTAAAGGTTTGACTATTGAACATGCAGCATTAACTAATATTTCAAGAGATCATCTTGATTATCATAAAAGTTTTGATGAGTATTTATTATCAAAGCTTAAACTAGCTGAAAATAACACTCTAAAAACATTATCTTATAATTTAGATGAAGAACATTTCTCAAACATAGAGACTTCATTTAAGGGCGAAAAAATTTACTCAGTGTCTAATAAACAAAAGAATGCTGATATTTACTTCGAAATTAAAGAATTTAAAGAAAATGGCAGAATAAATTTTTCTGCAAAAACTCCATGGGGCGAGTTTAATTCAAACCCTAAACTATATGCTGAATATAATATATATAATTTGCTTCTTTCATTACCTTACTACTTTTCCATAACTTCAAATTGCACAGAATTTTTTTCTGCTGCAGAAGAAATGACACTACCTAGTGGAAGGCTTCAAAAAATTCCTAATGAAAATATATTTATTGATTTTGCTCATACGCCAGATGCTCTAGATGCAGTTTGCTCTGAACTTAAACGAAAAAATTACAAAGGATTAAAGTTAGTTTTTGGTGCTGGAGGAGATAGAGATCAAGGCAAAAGAGAGCTAATGGGTAATATTGCTCAAAAATACGCAAAAAAGATTTATATTACATCTGATAATCCAAGATTTGAGAAGCCTGAAGAAATTATAGAGATGATCGCAGAAGGGATCTCTGACAAAGAAAAAGTGGTCATTGAACAAGATAGAGCAGAAGCAATAAGTATGGCAATTAATGAATTAAAAAAAGATGAAATTCTTTTGATAACAGGAAAAGGCCATGAAGAATATCAGATAATAGGAGATGATAAGAAAGCATTCTCGGATTATGAGGAGATTTTGAAGTGTATAAAGTAAAAGGGCTAGAAAAACTAAGCGATTATGCAAATGCATTAGACATACCTGATCCTGAAAAAGATTGTGATATCGCATCTATAAAATTTGATTCAAGAGAGTCCAAGATCAACGATATATTTATACCGATAAAAGGGCAAAAATTTAATGGAGAAGATTTTACTGAGCCAGCTTTAAGCAATGGTGCCGCTGTAATTACGGAAAAGAATTTAAATGGCTTAACTCTTAAAGTTAAAAATGTTTATGAATGTTTATTGAAGTTAGCAAAATTAAATTTAGAAAATATAAGACCAAAAATTATTTTCATTACGGGAAGTTATGGAAAAACGACCATCAAGGATATGTTAAAGCATCATCTTGGTAGTCAATGCCACTGCAGCAAAGAAAATGAAAATAATGAATTTGGAATACCATTTACAATTTTAAGTATGCCAGCAAATACAAAGTTCTTGGTTGTTGAATGTGGAGCAAGAAAAAAGAATGATTTTGATTTAATTTCACAGAAGTTATTCTGCGATATTTTCATAGTAACGAGCATAGCAAGTAATCACCTAGAATCTTTTGGTGATTTAGACAGCATTACAAATACAAAACTTAAACTCAAAAACTGTTTAGTTGAAAAAGATAATTTTATTGATGGACGTAAAATAGCCGAAGGTAATTTTCAATTACATAATCAAAAAATTGTCGATATGACTATGGGTTTTTTAGGTATTACAGATTCTTTAAATCATGATTCATTTAAACCTACAAAAGGAAGAGGAAATAGGATTAGTAAATCTAATGGAGAAATAATTGATCAAACTTATAATGCACATCCAAAAACAATTTATGAGACTGTTGCTATGGAAGACCCAAGTAAAACCACTTTGATACTTGGAGATATGGCCGAGCTTGGTAAGGATGAACTTAGCATTCATATTGATGTGCTAATAAAACTTAAAAAATATAAAATTTTCGTAACGGGAAATTTATTCAAAAAAGCTCTCGCACAATTAAAAACTTTAAATGTTACTTATTTCAATGGTTTAGAAGATTTTCCAAAAAAAATTTTAGTTAAAAAATTAGATGCAGGAGAAAATTTATATTTTAAAGGTTCAAGGTCTAGTAAAATGGAGCAATATTTAAACTTGATAACTGATGATTGATATTTTGATAAATTTCCTTCCAGAAAAATCAAACTTTATAAATCTATTCTCCTATCTAACAACTAGAACTATTTTGGCAACTTTGACTGGACTAATGATGGTTCTTTTTCTTGGAGAAACATTTATTAAAAGAATCAGATTACTTCAATTTCAGCAATCCATTGGCGATCGTGGACCAGATAGCCATAAGATTAAAGATGGTACACCGACGATGGGAGGTTTGTTAATAATTGGAAGTGTTATTTTATCTGGTTTTTTATGGGGCGATTTAACAAACAAATATCTTTTAATATCCATCTTCTGTTTATTAACGTTTGCTTTGATAGGTTTTGTAGATGATTACAATAAAATAAAACAAAAAAACCAAGAAGGCATGTCTGGCATATCTAAAATATTCTGGCAATTTATCTGTGCATGCATCATATCAGTTGTTTTGTATGCCACGGCAGAAAATAAATCAGAGATATCTTATATAGTGCCTTTTTTTAAAGAAGTCGTTTTAGATTTTGGAGTTTGGTTCATATTTATTTCTATTTTTATAATTATAGGAAGCTCTAATGCAGTTAATTTAACTGATGGCTTGGACGGTCTTGCTATATTGCCAGTGATAATAATAACTGCAGCACTTGGTGTAATTGCTTGGGCTTCTGGAAATATAATTGCTGCTGATTATCTCTATATCCCGCATATTGTAGGAACAGGAGAACTATTGGTTCTTTGCGGCGCAATGATTGGTGCAGGAATAGGCTTTCTGTGGTTTAACACTTATCCTGCTCAGATATTTATGGGTGATGTTGGGTCTCTTTCAATGGGGGCATTCATAGCACTTGTTGCAATAATCGTTAGGCATGAAATAGTCTTTGCGGTAATGGCAATGGTCTTCGTAATGGAAGCAATGAGTGTTATTTTACAGGTCACTTCATTTAAGCTAAGAAAGAAAAGAATATTTAGAATGGCTCCTATTCATCATCATTTTGAACTCATGGGTTGGAAAGAACCTAAAATAATTGTTAGGTTTTGGATCTTAACCTTTATTTTTGTTTTAATTGGCCTATCTCTGTTGAAGATTAGATAATGAAATCATTAATCTTTGGTTATGGGCAGACAGGCAAATCTTTCGAAAAGTATTTAAAAAATAAGAATATAGTTTTTGATATTTACGATGATGACACAAATAAATTACCAGAAGCATATCAAGGAAAAGCGATAAATCCATCATTTGATTCACTAAAAAATTATAAAGATATTTATATTTCTCCAGGAATAAAGTTACAAAATTATTTAAGTGAAGATGAGATCACTAATTTAAACCTAAAGAGCGACTTAGATATATTTTTCTTAGAGCACAATTCATTTAAAGTAGGAATTACCGGCACAAATGGAAAGAGCACACTAGTACATTTTTTAGAGCAAGCCTTAAATCACTCTAGTTCAGCTATAGCTCTAGGTAATATTGGCAATCCAGTATTAGAAAATCTTAATCACCAAAAAAAATATAGCGTTATTGAAGCTTCAAGCTATCAATTGGAAAAAATGGAAAGCAATTTCTTTGATTTAGCTATTATCACTAATATTGAACATGATCATATTCAGTTTCATGAAACTTTTAAGAGATATAAAGAAGCAAAGCTTAAAATATGTAGAGACCAAATAAAGACTATCTTCTGTGATGATCATGATTATGAAACTATTGCCAAGAAAATTGCCAAAGACCTAGAACCTAATTCAAACTATGATGATCTGAAATTATCTCCACTTCCGCATAGGCTTGAGGAGTTTGCAGGAAGATTTATAGATGATTCTAAATCAACAAATTCATCTTCGTTGAAGCATGCAATATCAAAGTTAGAATTTTCAGGAGTACTAATTGTCTGTGGAGACCCAGATAAAGAATGCTTGAATGAAATAATCATTAAAGGTCCAAAAAAGGTTTACATTTTTGGCAATCATAGAGAAGATCTTTTAAAGATCATGAACCATGAAAATATTAAAGATTTTGCTACTCTTGATGAGGTTTTCAAAGACTTAAAAGATTTAAATGATTTTTCAAAAATTTTATTTTCACCCGGCAACCCGAGTGGAAAGGATTTTCAGAATTTTAGCGAGAGAGGCCAATACTTTAAAAATAAAGTATTGGAATATTTTGGTGAATAAAAAAGAGAGTCTTTTAGATAAATCTTTATTAATGCCATTTGCGATACTTACAGCTATAAGTATCGTGTTTATATATTCATCCTCTAGTGTTGTAGCTGACGCAGATTTTGATAATCAATATTTTTATCTACAAAGACAGTTAGTAGCTTTATCTATAGGGTTATTTGCAGGAGCTATATTTTTATTTATTCCAATATCTTTTTATAGAGAGAATGGACTATTACTTATATTGATATCAGCGTTTTTACTTTCTTTAGTATTTATTCCTGGGATCGGTGTTGAAAAAAATGGAAGCCTAAGATGGATTAATATAGGCTTTAATATTCAACCTTCAGAAATTGCAAAAATTTTTGTTCCTATTTATCTTTGTGGCTATTGTCTGAGAAGAAAAGATCAATTAGAAACTTCTTGGTGGGGTTTTATTAAGCCATTAATTCTCACATCAATTATAAGTGTGTTGCTTTTACTTGAAATGGATCTTGGTGCAACTGTTGTTATATTTGCTATAGGAATATTGATTTTATTTATAGGAGGAGCAAAATTTAATCAGCTTCTCATATTATTTCTAGCATTCATTTCAATTGTCATTTTAATTGCTTACTTCAATGAGGAAAGATGGAGCAGAGTTGTAAGTTTCTCTAACCCTTGGGATGATGTAGGAGGAACTGATTATCAACTAATAAATGCTCTAGTTGCTTCAGTGCAAGGTGGTTTTTTTGGGTTAGGTATAGGGGAAAGTACTCAAAAATATTACTTTCTGCCTGAATCACATACTGATTTTATATTTTCAATTTTTGTTGAGGAGACTGGGGTAATTGGCATGACATTATTATTTAGTTGTTATTTAGTTATTCTATGGAGATTGTTCAAACTTGCCGACAGCTCTATGAAGAAAAACTTCTTTTTTAATAGTCTTCTAATATCCCTTTTTGCTTTATTATTCTTCATACAAACTTCTTTAAATATCTTTGTAAATTTAGGCTTAATCCCAACAAAAGGACTAGCATTGCCATTTATAAGTTATGGGCGCAGCAGTGTTATTATGAATTTTATAGCTTTAGCTATCACACTAAGAGCTAGCTGGGAATTTAGGAATAATATTAAATGAAAATTGCAATTTTTGCTGCTGGGACTGGAGGGCATATTTTTCCTGCATTATCTATAGCAGAAGAATTTAAAAGAGATGATGTAATCTTTTTTGCATCAAGCAGAGAGTTAGAGAAAAAAATTTATAAAGAAACTGGATATAAAGTTATTTACTTAGATATCGATGGGTTCAGAGGCAAAAGCATATTTAAGAAATTAATATGGCCGATTAGTTTTATTTATAATTTATTTAAAGTCATTTGTATTCTAATTAATAATAATCCGAAAAAAGTTCTCTTGATGGGTGGATACATCTCATCACTTGGATTTGTAGCAGGAAAGATTCTTTGTAAAATTCTGTACATACATGAACAAAATTCTATTCTTGGAACATCAAATAATGTCGCAAAATTTTTTTCTAAGAAAGTATTTACAGGCTTCAAATTAGGCCTAAGCAATGAATATAATTCTGGAAACCCAATAAGAAAAGAAATAAGAGGATCAAGTTACTTCGATGTTCCAGATAAAGACAAAATATTAATTATTGGTGGCAGTCAGGGCTCAAAATTTTTTAATGATAATTTACCTCAAGTATTAGTTGAATCAGACATCTCAGAAAAAATAATTTTTCAGAAAGGCAGCCATATAATTAATTTTGAATCTAGCAATATTGAATTTATCGATTTTATAGATGATTTATCAAAGATATTTGCTAAAACAAAATTTGTGATATGTAGGTCTGGGGCCTCAACAGTAGCTGAATTACAATCTTATGGTATGCCAGCACTATTTTTTCCCTTACCAAATTCTATAGACAATCATCAAAAATATAATGCTACTTTTGCTGCAAAAGATGGAGGGGCTAGAATTTTTAATGAAGAGGAATTTAGCAAAAAAGAGTTTTTATTAGAACTAAATAGATTTAATTCTCTAGATTTAAGAGAATTAAGTAAGAAAATTAAAAAAGATATACATTTAGATGCAGCAAAAAAAATAGCAAATGAAATTAAGCAAAATTAAAAATATTCATTTTATTGGAATAGGTGGAGTCGGAATGGTTGGGATAGCAGAAATGCTTTTAAACCAGGGCTTTGCTGTTTCTGGTAGTGATCTAGTTGAAAATAAAAATACTGAAAGACTTAAGTATCTAGGGGCAAAAATTTTTATTGGTCATAATGAAAAGAATGTAAGAGATTCAGATGTTGTTGTTTACTCTACAGCAGTTACTGAATCTAACCCTGAGATGCGCTGTGCAAGGTCTTTAAATAAAACAATCATTGCAAGGGCAGAAATGTTATCAAGCCTTATGCGTGGATTCCAAAGCATAGCTGTAGCTGGTTCACATGGAAAAACAACCACAACAAGTCTTGTAGCTAATATTTTTATAAAAGCCAAACTCGACCCTACATACATAATTGGTGGGAGGATATTGGGACAAGAAGATAAGAGTATTCTCGGCTCTAGTGAATATCTTATTGTTGAAGCTGACGAAAGTGATGCGTCATTTCTACATTTAAGTCCAGAGATAAGTGTAATAACTAATGTTGATAATGATCACCTAGATTTCTATGAAAATAATATAGAAAAACTCAACGAAACATTTCATCAATTTCTTGAAAATTTACCCTTCTATGGCACAGCAATAATTTGCATAGATGAAGAAAGAGCTAAAAAGCTTTTTAACGATCTAGCTAGACCAAAGATATCTTATGGATTTAGCAGATCAGCAGATTACTATTTAAAAGATTTAAAACAAGTAAGTAATTTTCAGGAATTTACTTTGGTAAGAAACTCAGTTGGCAAGGAAGTTAGATTGAAATTGAAGATTGCTGGACGCCATAATGCATTAAATGCAACAGCTGCATACATAGTTGCAAAGGAAGCAGGCATCACAACAAAAACTATAAAAGATTCTCTAAAATCATTTGGAGGAGTGTCTAGAAGACTTGAATTCAAAGGAGACCTAAAAATTAGCAATAAAAAAATAAAGTTACTTGATGATTATGGCCATCACCCAACAGAGATTAGCGCAACAGTTGCAGCAATTAAGTCCTCTAATAAAAATAAAAAAGTTAATATGATTTTTCAGCCTCATAGATATTCACGATCCTCGATACTTTTTGATGATTTCATAGAGTGCCTTGGAGCAGTAGATAAAGTGATAATTCTAGATATTTACTCAGCGGGAGAACAAAATACTGAGAGCATAAGCTCTTATGATTTTGTTAACTCTTTAATTAAAAAGGGTAAGAAAGCCTTTTTTGCTAAAAATTTAAAAGAAATTTCTAAAATCCTTGAAGCTGAAGTAAAGAATAATGAAATTCTTGTTACTCAAGGAGCTGGTAACATAGTTGATATTTCAAATTCTCTTTTGGCAATGTACAAATGAAAGAAGTCATCATTCTTTATGGAGGTAATTCAGATGAAAAAGAAATATCTGAACTTACAGCAAATTCAATAAATAAACATATAGATAGACAGAAATTTTCACCTACTTTAGTAAATTTATATGATTTTAAAGTTGATAAAATCAAAAGAGGTTCGATTGTTTTTATTGCAATTCATGGTGCTGGAGGCGAAGATGGTGAGATACAAAAAATTTTAAAAGAGCAAGCAATAAATTTCACTGGTTCAGATCAAAAATCATGTAAAAATTGTTGGAATAAAATTAAATCAAAAAAAATCCTTATAGAAAATCAACTTCCAACTCCTGAATATATTGTTTCAAGTCAAAATATGAAAATTGATCCTGACACTGATTTTTTTAACTACGAAGGTGGTTTTTTTGTTAAGCCCAATTGTAATGGATCAAGTTTAGGAATTTCTAAGATAAAAAATAAAGGAAAGCTAAAAGATGCAATAGCTCTCGCTAATAAATTTTCACAAGAGGTATTAATAGAAAAAGCATATAACGATTCCGAATATACAGTAGGCATCCTTAATGGAGAAGCATTAGAGCCTCTACAAATTTTGCCTGATTCTAATAGAGGCTTTTATGATTACACAGCTAAGTATGAGTCTGCAGAAACAAAAAAAACTCATTTAAATGACCAAGGTCTAAAAGATGAATTAAAAAAAATTGCACTTAAAGCATTTGATTCTCATGGCTGTAGAATATGGGGCAGAGTCGACTTTGTCTTTGATGGTAAAAACCTAGGAATTTTAGAGGTCAACACTGTTCCAGGATTCACTGAAAAGAGTTTATTTCCTTTGGCTGCAAAAAAATCAGGGATAAACTATCAAGAACTAATAACAATGATAATTGAAGGATCATTTAAAGAAGCATGATTTGTATTTTAGATTTAGGCACTTCAAAAATAAGCTCTATTCTAGTTAAAGATGAAGATTTGTCTCCTGAAGTGGTAGCTTTTTCATCGGTTGAAACTTCTGGCATTAAAACAGGATCAATAATAAATATTAGCCAAATTTCTGAAGATATTTCAAAGTGCATAAATGAATTAGAGGATAAAGCTGGAGAAAAAATAAAAGATATCATTGTAAGTTTCTCTGGAGAACAAATATCCAGTATCAATTCTACGGGCTCTGTAATTATTAGACAAAAAGAAGTCACTGCTCGAGATGTTCAGTCTGCTCTTAATATGTCTTCAACTTTAAAAGTGCCAAATGATAAAACACTACTTTTTGTATCACCAAATGAGTATATTATTGATGGACAGCCTGGTATCGCACAACCAATAGGAATGAATGGTGTAAGACTAGAAGCCAAGTCTCATTTAATATATTGTTCACAAAATACAAAAGAGAATATCTCAAAGTGTATTGAAGAATTAAATGATTTGAGAATCAAAAAATTCTATTACAATCAGTTGGGTGCTGCTGAAAGTGTTCTAACAAAGGACCAGAGAGAGCTCGGTGTTTGTTTGCTAGATATAGGTGCTGGGACTACTGATCTAACTATTTACAAAGGAGGGTCAATTCGTTTTTCAAAAGTTTTCCCTTATGCAGGAGATTTTATTACTGAAACTATTGCCACATCTCTTAAAATTACATCAACGCAAGCAGAAGAAGTTAAGAAGAAATATGGATGCGCTATCTTAGATTCTGATTCTCAAGATTCATTAAGAATAATAGGAAATAATGGAAATAGAGATAAAGAAATATCAAGAAAAGCACTTTCTGAAGTGATTGAGAAATCTTTAACTAGAATTATAAGACACTGCGGTATTTGTGTTGAAGATAATGGTATGTTGGTTTCTATGCCTACTGGTTATGTTCTTACAGGTGGAACAGCAAATCTAGAAGGCATAAAAAAATTAGGAGAGAGTGTTACAAAAAACAACTTTGAAATAGGCTTACCAACAATTGAAATGCCTGCTAAATCAGAACAACTCATTAAACCACAATTTAGCCCTATTCTCGGAATGATAAAATTTTGTGTCTTAGAAAAAAATAAACAGTTTACCTTTAATCAAAGCAGGGGTATCATAGGCCGGATGCTTGAATGGTTCAGGTCAGAATTTGGTACTTAAATAATGCAGAATTATGAATTAATGTTACTTCTAAATCCAAATACGATGGATGAAGTTGATGAATTTCTTGATGATCTAAAAAAGATAATTCAAGAAAATAAAGGAGATTTAGTTGATACAAAGCTACTAGGTAAAAGGCAATTAGCTTATCCAATTAATAATATGAATTATGCAAACTATGTTCATCTTGATGTGAAAATTGAGCCTGAAACTTTACCGATATTGGAAGAAAAATTTAGGTATGATCAAAATGTATTTAGGCATTTAACTGTTAAATTAGGCGTTTAGATGGCAGAAGAAAAGAAAATAAATATTGATTACAGAGATCCGGAATCTTTAAAATACTTTGTATCTGATAATGGAAAAATTCTTTCTTCAAGATACACCAGATTAAATGCAAAAGATCAAAGAAAACTTACTAAAGCTGTAAAGAAAGCAAGAATTCTTGGATTTTTGCCATTTACAGATAAGCATAAAGTTGAAGAAAGTCGATGAAAGTTGTACTAGTTACAAAAATTAAGAATCTTGGCAACATTGGAGATATTGTTGATGTGAAGTCTGGATTCGCAAGAAATTTTTTACTTCCGTATCATAAAGCCTTACCAGCTACAGAAAAATACATAAAAGACTTCGAAGAAAAAAAAGAAGAATATCTAAAGAAAGCACAAGATGAATTATCCCTTGCAGAGGCAAATGCTCTTAAAATTGAAGGTTTGAAATTAATAATTTCTGCTAATGCACAAGAAAGCGGAGCATTATTTGGCTCAGTCGGGATTGCTGAAATACTTGAATCTATTCACGAAAAAGGCCTTGAGTTTGTAAAACGTTCATCAATAATTCTGTCGTCTGGACCTATAAAAGAAGTCGGAGAATTTGAAGTAAACGTTGAACTTCATCCAGAAATAGTTAAATCTATATCTATAGAAGTAAAAGCAAAATAATGCCAAGTAACATTGAAGCTGAACAAGCAGTATTAGGATCGTTATTATTATCTAAGGAAAAATATCCCGAGGTTGACGCTCTAATAAATCCCGGTGACTTTGAGTCTGAAGCTCACAGAGAAATTTATGAATGTATAAAACAACTTGCAGATGAAGGCAAGGGCATAGACCATATCACTGTATCTAAACAATTAGATCGAAAGAATTCTCTTCAAAGAGTTGGTGGTGTCGATTATTTAAAAGAGCTTCAAAAAGTTCCTGTTTCTGCTCTAGCTGCAGATAGTTATGCCAATCTTGTAAAAGGTCAATCAATTGATAGAAATTTAAAGAAAGTATTACAAGAAATAATTAAAACTTCAGACGATCCTAAAGGTAAGACTAGTGATGAAATTCTAAGCGAAGCTGAAGCAAAGATATTTGAATTATCTGAGAATAGAACTAAAGATGATTCATTAAAAAAGATTGAAGAATATGTAGGACCAACATTAGATAGGCTAGAAGAGCTATCAAAAAAACAGGGAGAATTAATTGGCATTTCTTCTGGTTTTAAAGCAGTTGATGGCGTGACTCAAGGATTACAAAAAGAAGATCTTATTGTAATTGCAGGAAGACCAAGTATGGGTAAAACATCTTTGGCAATGAACATTGCTGAAAATGTAGCAAAAGATGAAGATGGTTGTGTATTAGTCTTTAGTTTAGAGATGTCATCAGAATCTCTTACTTCAAGAATGTTAGCTTCTATGGCAGGCATTTCACAGCAAAGTTTTAAATCTGCAAATTTAACGGATAGACAATGGGAAAAAACTATTCAACAAGCAAAAAAACTTGAAAATATGGATATTCACATCGATGACAAACCAAATATTTCGCCAATGGAGATTAGAGCTAAGGCGAGAAGATTAGCTAAGAAACATAGAAATAATGGTGGAGTAAAGCTCATAGTAATTGATTATATTCAATTAATGCAGATGCCTGGAAGGACTGAAAATAGAGTTAATGAATTATCTGATATATCAAGATCATTAAAATACTTAGCTAAAGAGGTAAATGCACCTGTAATTGTACTATCACAGCTAAACAGAGCTGTAGAGCAGAGACCTAACAAAAGACCACAAATGGCAGATTTAAGAGACTCAGGAGCTATTGAGCAAGATGCAGATCTTATATTCATGCTTTATAGAGATTATCTCTACACTAATGATGAAGATTGGAAAAATGTTGTTGAGTTAAGGCTTGTTAAACATAGGAATGGTCCAACAAAAGATATACTTCTTTCTTTTAGAGATGAATTAACAAGATTTGGGGATTTAGCTCCAGAAATTATGAACAGTTATGCGGAAAACAGAACTGCAGATTAATCTTTCAAACCT
>CAJWAI010000012.1 GCA_913020145.1 uncultured Gammaproteobacteria bacterium
TGGACTTTAAAGAGCAAGCATCAATCATTGCTCTGCAAGGACCAATAGCAAAACAACACTTAGGTGAAATCTTTGATGTTGATCTAGAGCCTTTCCATATTCAAACTCTTGATGATGTAATGATAGCTAGAACAGGTTATACCGGAGAAGTTGGTTTTGAGATTATTTCTAATGCATCTCGTGGTTTAGAGCTATGGAATCATTTTATTGAGAAGGGCATTAAACCTGTGGGTTTAGCAGCAAGAGATACTCTAAGACTTGAAGCAGGTTTCAATCTGTATGGTTCTGATATGACAATCGAAAATCATCCTTATGAATCTAATTTAGGCTGGACAATAGACATGTCTAATGATGCAAGAGATTTTATCGGTAAAAGTGCTCTATTAGATTTACAATTAGATTCTAAGAAGCTTGTAGGATTTCATACTGATGCAAGAGGAGTTCTTAGATCTGGTACTGAAGTTTATTTTGATGGCGGCAGTGGCGTTGTGACTAGTGGAACCTGGAGCCCAACTTTTGGAAAGAATATAGGATTATGTAGAGTTGATAGCAATCATCCAGATACTGGAAATGCAAAGTTGCGAGATAAAGAGATTAATTTGCATTTTTGTGAGACAAATTTTTTAAAATATTTAAAATAATTTCATGGCAGATATTCCAAACAATTTAAAATTTCTTGAATCTCATGAATGGGCTAGAGAAGAAGATGATGGTAGCGTGACAGTAGGTATATCTGATCATGCACAGAGTCTTCTGGGTGACATAGTTTTCGTTGAGTTGCCTGAAGTGGGTTCAGAAGTAAATAAGCAAGATGATGTTGCAGTTGTCGAATCAGTTAAAGCAGCATCAGATGTCTACACACCTTTATCAGGAGAAGTCCTAGAAGTTAATGAAATATTAACTGATAGGCCTGAGGTTATTAATTCTTCGCCATATGGAGATGGTTGGTTTTTTAAAATTAAACCAAATAATATAGAAGAACTTAGCGAATTACTTGATAATGAAGCCTATCAAGAATTAAGCGAAGATTAACCGCTTACATTTGGATAAATACGTGAAAGACAGATCAAAAGATTTTTCAACTAGACATATTGGAATCAAAGATAGTGAAGCAAAACAAATGCTTCAGGATCTTGGTTATAACGATATGGATAAGTTTCTGAAAGATTTAATGCCTGAATCAATCTTTGATCTCAGTGCCCTAAAGTTACCTAAACCTCTTGATGAAGCTTCGGCCTTAAAAAATTTAAAAGCAATATCAAAAAAAAATAAAGTCTATAAATCATTTATAGGGCAGGGGTTCTATGGTTGTAATGTGCCAACCGTTATCAAAAGAAATGTCTTTGAAAACCCAGGATGGTATACATCCTATACGCCTTATCAACCTGAGATCGCTCAGGGTCGTTTAGAGGCTCTAATGAACTACCAAACTATGGTTGCTGATTTAACAGGCATGGATATTTCAAATGCCTCCTTGCTGGATGAACCAACCGCTGCCGCTGAAGCAATGATGTTGGCAAACAGAGTTGCTAAATCTAAATCGAATCTGTTTTTTATTCACGACAATAGCTTTTCTCAATCTATTGCCATTATGAAGTCTCGAGCAAAACCTCTAGGCATTGAAATTGAAGTTGGTAAAGAAATGGATTCTAAAAAAGAATATTTTGGTTGTTACGTTCAATATCCTGGCGATGATGGGTCAATAATAGATTTCTCTGCTGTTTCAGAATCAATTCATGCACAAGGTGGTTTGCTCATAGTTGGTTCTGATTTATTGGCTTTAACTCTTTTAAAACCTCCGAGTGAGTTTGGTGCTGACATAGTGGTTGGCTCTTCGCAAAGATTTGGTGTACCGATGGGTTTTGGTGGTCCTCATGCAGGCTTTATAGCAGTAAAAGATAGTCATAAAAGATCACTTCCGGGAAGATTGATTGGTTTAAGTAAAGATCAGCAAGATAGGCCTTGTTATAGATTAGCTCTACAGACAAGAGAACAACATATAAGAAGGGAGAAGGCCACGAGCAATATATGCACAGCACAGGCATTACTAGCTATTATGTCAGGCTTCTATGCTATATATCACGGACCTGAAGGGCTAAAAGAGATTGCAACTAGAATTAATGGTTTAACTAAAGACCTGGCCAACAAACTAATTGGTAAAGGTTTAGAAATTAAATCTAAAACTTTCTTTGATACTTTGGTAGTTAAAGTTAAGGACGCTAAAAAAATACATGAAAATGCCAATGCAAATGGCATGAACCTACGTGATATTTCTAATGACTCTGTTGGAATTAGTCTAGATGAAACTAGTACCGAAGGTGATGTCAAAGCCATCATTGAAATATTTGATGATGAACAGAATAAGAACAGCAAGATCGAACAGAGTTGGAGCAAAGAATTTAATAGAGCAACAGATTTTTTAACTCATGAAGTATTTAATTCTCATCATTCTGAGACTCAAATATTGCGCTACATTAGAAGTCTGGCTGACAAGGATATAGCCTTAGATAGATGTATGATTCCTCTTGGATCATGCACCATGAAATTAAATGCAACAACTGAGATGATACCAGTAGGCTGGAATGGTTTTGCCAACATGCATCCACATGCACCAGAGGATCAGGCTCAAGGCTATCTCGACATAATAAATGATTTAGAGAATTGGCTTACTCAAATAACCGGTTATAAAGCTATCTCTCTTCAACCTAATGCTGGTTCTCAGGGTGAATATGCTGGCTTATTAGCAATTGATGGTTATCACAAAGCTAACAAGGATCTTTCTAGAAACATTTGTCTCATTCCAGAATCAGCGCATGGAACTAATCCTGCTTCAGCACAAATGGTTGGATATGAAGTTGTGGTTATCGATTGTGATGAAAATGGAGACATTGATATGAAGGATCTAAAGGAAAAGGCTGATCTTCATAATAAAAATATTGCAGCAATGATGATTACTTATCCTTCAACTCATGGGGTCTTTGAAGAGAAAGTCAAAGAGGTCTGTGAACTAATACATAGTCATGGTGGTTTCATTTACATTGATGGCGCTAATTTTAATGCCATGGTAGGAATGTGTTATCCAGGTCAATTTGGCGGAGATGTATCGCATCTAAATCTGCATAAAACATTTTGTATACCTCACGGAGGAGGAGGTCCTGGAGTAGGCCCAATTGGCGTAGTTAAAGAACTGGTTCCTTATTTGCCAGCTGATCCGCTTACTCAAAAAGATTCAGAATATTCAATATCTGGATCAAAGTTTGGTAGTGCTAGCATTCTTCCAATAAGTTGGATGTATATAAGAATGATGGGAGAAGAGTCGCTGAGAACGGCAACCCAAATTGCTATTCTAAATACCAACTACATTGCCAATAAACTTAAAGATCATTATGACGTGCTTTATAAAGGTAAAAATGGACTAGTTGCTCATGAATGCATTCTTGATGTGAGACCATTTAAAGAATCCTGTGGAATTGAGGCAGAAGATATTGCAAAAAGACTTATAGATTATGGCTTTCATGCTCCGACAATGTCATGGCCGGTTGCTGGAACATTAATGATTGAACCTACAGAAAGTGAATCATTGGATGAATTAGATCGCTTTTGTGAAGCTATGATAGGTATAAGAGAGGAAATTAGAGCTATTGAAGAGGGTAAATCCTCTCAAGATGATAATTTACTTAAAAATGCCCCACACAGCGTTGATACTCTTATAGAAGACTGGAAATACCCATATTCTAGAAAAGAGGCCTACTATCCCAATGAACAAACTAAACAACAAAAGTACTGGCCTCCCGTCGGTAGAGTCGATAATGCCTATGGTGACCGTAATTTAGTTTGCACTTGTCCAGACATTAAAGACTTTAAATAAGCTTCCCTTTTCCTATTAATCTGCTATCATGCTTCACCAATTTATGGTTGAGAAGTTAAAAATCGCAGAAAACTGGTTACCGAGGTATACCGGCACGCAAATAGAAGAGTTTGGAGAAAGCATTCTTCTTACTAATTTCAAAGGTTATGTCACTGCATTTGCTGAAAAATTTGATGTTGAAGTCAAAGGAGAAGGTAAACCTATGCAATCTGCCACCAATAAAGATGGCCTAAGCATTATAAATTTTGGTATTGGTTCTCCTAATGCAGCATTGATCATGGATCTTCTAACCGCTAAAAACCCTAAAGGTGGAGTTCTGTTTTTAGGAAAGTGTGGAGGCTTAAAAGATGCTTCTGAAATAGGCAATTTTATTCTACCAATAGCTGCTATTAGAGGAGAAGGGACAAGCAATGATTACTTCCCTCCAGAAGTGCCAGCACTACCGTCTTTTAAACTACACAAGTTTATTTCTGAAAAAATTGTTGAAGCTGAATGTGATTACAGAACAGGGGTGATTTACACCACTAATAGACGTTTGTGGGAACATGATAAAGCCTTCCTTAAAAAACTTAAAAAGAGTACTGCTATCGGTATTGATATGGAAGTCGCAACTATCTTTATAGCTGGACATTACAATGAAATCGCTAGAGGCGCTTTATTACTTGTTTCTGATGTTCCTACTACACCTGAAGGTGTAAAGACTGAAGCATCAGACAAGAAGGTCACATCAGAGTGGTCACAAAAGCATTTAGATATCGGTATTAAAGCCATGACTGAAATTGGTAAAAGTGGCGAAAAAATAAAACACTTCAGATACTAAAATACCTTTCCTGTTTATTTTCCGTATAATATTTTCTCATTGGAGAGATGGCAGAGCGGTTGAATGCACTGGTCTTGAAAACCAGCAAGCCTTAATAGGGCTTCCAGGGTTCGAATCCCTGTCTCTCCGCCAGTTTTACTTATAAGATTAATAACTTCTTTATTAATTTTTAATTCTTATTGAATCTATATTAATATTAAAGATATGAAACAATTTATAACTTTAATAACTCTATTAAGCGTAAGCTTTTTTTCCAACGCCTATACATTGCAATATATAGGAACAATTGAAGCTAAAAAGTATAACGATGTATGGGAAGAATATTTTGATGCTGATATTGATCTCTATGCAGGTTCGGACGGTGAGTGGTCTAATATTAGGTTGGTTTTTGACATGTCTTTAGATACATATAATTACGACATTGTTTTTAGTGGTATGAACCCAAGTGTAGATTCTGAGTTTGAAACGCTACATGCTCATCTTACAAAAGCAAAAGATTGGACAAAAATTGCAAAGGATAACAATGCAAACACCAACAAGGATATTGGTTCTTGCAATGTTAGTGGCACTAAATGCAAAGTTTCTTTTGTCTCATCCAATGGTGGTAGGAATATAGTCACAAAAATTTATATTAAAGAAGATGCTACTTTTACATTGAATGAAGATACCTTCCGTTTAACACCAAGGCAACTTGATACATTGCTTGGCTGGCTTGATGACAGAAGAATGGTAAATGTACTTAAGAATTCAGCTAAAGAGAATAATCAATCTGACGATTTATTTAACTAAACTCTGTTGAAAAAAAACTCATTTATTGAGATAGTTAATTCTTATTCTTAATTTAGGAGAAAAAATGAATTATTTAAAACTATCTATTTTAGTATCTTTTCTTTTTCTAGTAGGATGTTCTGATTCTCAAGAAGAGCCAGAAGTTACTACTGAAGAAGAGCAAGGACCCCCATTTAGTGAATATATGACCTGTACACCTGGATCAGACTTCAATGATGAAACTGCAAGAATGATGGTTGATGAGTGGAATGATTTAGCTTTGAATGAAGCTTTATTTTTTGCCGCTGGTCATGCACCATTAGAAGCAGCAAGTCTTGGTGGTGAAGGAAAAGTATATTGGCAATTATTTTGGGATTCTAAAGAAGCTGCTGATGCTGCTTGGACTTCAGGACCAAGTGAAGAATTTGCTGCTTGGGCAGAAAAACATGAATCTGTTTTAACCTGTGATGGAGAAAACAGAAGAGGGTATGATGCATATTTTCCTTATAGTGATAAGGACAATTGGGAGCCTGTCACTGAGTGGGTTACATATGCTCACTATTGCAAATATAACGATGATGATGGTCGAGAAAAACTTAGAGAAGGAGTTGAGGCCTTCAATACTTATCTAGACAATCAAGCTGATGATGTCGCTCCGTATAGGTATGGAATATATATGCATAATGGAGATAATCCTGAGCCATATGCATCATATGATTTTTTCTGGATGAATTATTATGTAGATCATGATGGTGCAAAAACATCATATGAAAGATTTACTAATGAAGGTGCTGAAGTGCAAGCAATGTTTGATGCATCTGCAACATGTGAAGGGCCTAATCCTAGTAATAGCTATCAGTTCTTTCCTGATCCAGATGATGCATAATTACTATTAATATAGAAGAAAGCCGCTTTTTAGCGGCTTTTTCTTTGCATTTTGTTTACGATTAAACATTATGGAATTACTAAATGAATTCTTTTCCAAGTTTGCAACTATTGCTTGGGGACAACCAACACAGCTTTTACTTTTAGGTGCTGGTTTATTTTTTGCCATTATTGCCAAATTTAAACCTTATAGATATTTGGCTTATGCATTTGATGTTCTAAGAGGAAAATATCCAAGTAAAGGTGTTGGAGAAGTAAGTCACTTTAAATCTCTTACGGCAACACTTTCTGGAACAATTGGATTAGGTAATATTGCTGGTGTTGCTGCGGCTATATATTTTGGTGGTCCTGGCGCTATATTCTGGATGTGGGTTACAGCAATTTTTGGAATTGCCACTAAATTTTTTACTGCAACACTTTCATCGCTATATAGAGAGACAGATTCTGATGGTAGTGTTAATGCTGGGACAATGTACATAATCAAAAATGGGCTGCCTAAATATATGCTTCCATTTGCCTATATGTTTGCTTTCTTTGGAATGATTGCTGGTTTGCCAGCAGTCCAAGCAAGCGAGATAGTAAGAATTACTGAAAGTTTATTTTTCTCTGATGTAGAAAATTTTGCATACATAGCAGGAGCTGTAATGGCTACTATAACTGCAATTGTAATTATTGGTGGGCTGAAAAGAATAGCAAATGTTTCAGCATTGCTAGTTCCTCTTATGAGTATCATTTATTTTGGGGCTGTATTTGTAATAATTATTCTTAATTATCATCAGCTGATTCCTGCAATAAACTCTATTTTTTATGAAGCATTTAACCTAAAATCTGCGGTGTCTGGTGGTCTAGTTATGGTTATTTTAACAGGCATAAAAAGAGGTGTATTTAGTAATGAAGCAGGAGTAGGAACAGAAGCTCTGATTCATGGCACAGCCACAACTACTCATCCAGCTAAACAGGGGCTTGTGGCCATGACAGGACCTATATTTGACACGCTTATTATGTGTACATTGACCGCAATAGTTATTCTCATGAGCGGCGTAGAACCTACTGCAGATAATAATGGTGTTCTTCTTACTGCTGAATCATTCCAGGTAATGCTAGGACCAATTGGTCCATTAATTCTATTTTTTGTAGTCTTATGTTTTGGATTGAGCACTATTTTTACATATTCCTTTTATGGAACTGCATGCGTTAAGTTTTTATTTGGTAAAAAAGGTATACCTATATATCAGTTTATTTTTATAGGTGCTGTTTTTGGTTTTTCTATCGGTGGGTTTGATCTTGCATTAAACGTTGTCGATAGTGCATTTGCAATGATGATTTTTCCAACTCTTATTTCTTGCATTTGGCTTGCTCCTGTTGCTGTGAAAAAGGCAGAAGAATATTTTGCTAGTATAACGAAGTAGTTTAATAAAAATGAAAAAGGTAGCTGTTATTGGTGCTGGTCCTTGTGGGATCACGGCAATAAAGAATTTTAATGATCAAGGCTTTGATGTCACAGCTTTTGAACGTTGTGAAGGAGTAGGTGGTAATTGGCGATTTAATGACCCTTCCGGACATTCAAGTGTCTTTGAAACTACACATATCATTAGTTCTAAGTACACATCATTCTATGAGGACTTTCCTCTGCCAAATGAAGCTTCAGACTATCCTTCACATAAAGAGCTTCTGAAATATTTTAATGACTATGCTAATCATTTTGATATTAATAAGCTCATAAAATTTGGAACTGAAGTTGTCCACTGCAAATATACCAATAGCCAGAAATGGAGGATCCAATGGCGATCACTAGAATCAAACATCATAAATGAAGATACATTTGATGCTCTTGTCGTCTGTAATGGACATCATCATGAGCCACGCTATCCTGATTACCCCGGCGATTTTTCAGGGGAATACTTACATTCACATGATTATAAAACAGCAAAACCATTTGCTGATAAGAGAGTTCTGGTAATTGGAGGAGGAAATTCAGCCTGTGATGTTGCGGTTGAAACAGCAAGAGTTGCAAAAAAAACTACCATCAGCTGGAGGAGAGGGTATCACCTAATTCCAAAATTCATGTTCGGATTAACTACAGATATTTTTTCTTATAAAAGTAGATGGTTACCTGTAAATCTCAGAATACCTTTTATGAAATTCATGTTGGAATTAATACAAGGAAAAAATGAGGATATTGGATTACCTAAGGTTACAAACAGTATTCTTGCAACACATCCAACCGTAAACTCTGAATTGTATGATGCAATTAGACATGGAAAAGTAAAACCTAAACCAGACATCGATAAAATAGATCAAAGAACAGTCCACTTTAGCGATCAAAGCCAAGAAGATTTTGATGTGATAATTGCTTGTACAGGTTTTAAAATTAAACATAAATTTTTTGACAAAGAGCTCATAGACTTTGAGAAAGGCCCTGTTCCTTTACTCCATAAAATGATTCCAGCAGATATTAGTAATTTATATTTTATTGGTTTATTTCAACCTCTAGGCTGTATATGGCCTGGAGCTGAACTTCAAGCTAAGCTGGCAGCCCGGCATCTAGCAGGATTATGGAAGCCAAATAATGATATACAAAAATTAATTGATCTTGAGCTAAATAATCCTGATGTGCATCAAGTTGAATCGCCAAGACACACAATTACTGTTGATGATTTTTCATTTAGAAAAAGATTAAAGAAAGAGCTTAGAGCTGCATAGAGTGTAAGTGCTTAAGTAGTGCATCATGCTTCTTGCTACCACCAAAATAATCGATCTCTTTATCATCGAAGCCCTCTAGACTCTTTATAAGACCAAGTCTTGCCTTGCTATAATCTTTAATGGTACTTAAAGGCTGAAATCTTACGTTTATAGCAAATAATGAATATGCTTCATTGTATTTACAAATAGTCTCTCTCTCAGATCGCACATACCATTGTTCTATGGGCTCCTTTGGCCAACCCTCTGGCTCCAAATAGAATCTCTTGTCATTTCCATGAATAAACCAGTTTTCTCTCTTAAATGGCTTATCAAGAGGTGCATTATTAATAAATTTTTCAATAGGGCTGCCAATTTTCTTATTTAAAGTTTTTACAGGTTTATGAATATCCCTAAGAGACTTCCCTATCTTTTTAGTTAGATCCCAATAACTAGGAGAACATACAGATGCAGCTATTAATCTTTGGTCTCCATTGGATTCAATAACACAGAGATCATCAGGAACTGATAGAGATATGTTTGCAATCTGATCAGGAAATTCATTTTCAGATGTACTTATCTTCTCTGAAAGAATATTTTGAGCTTCCGCTGAATCATCTGTAGTAGCTACTACATCTTCATACCTAGTTTCTAATAATCTTCTTTTATGTTCTTTTAACTCAGACGATATATCGGTCTCAAACCAATCTTCTTTATCTATTGGTGCCAGACCAAGTCGATATTTTTTATGTCCATCTCCCCAAGGGGGATCTAGCCAAAATTTATTATTTATTTCGTTAGAAAGAGACATAATCTAATCTGTATAATATCAGGATAAAGGACTATTAATATAATTCAAAAATGAAAAAAATATTTTTTCTTAGGCACGCAAAATCTAGTTGGTCAGATTTTTCATTAAAAGATTTTGACAGGCCACTTTCTACTAGAGGAATACAAGATGCTAAATTAATGGGAAATTATTTTAAAGCAAAAAACATTAATCTTGATATCATAATTTCAAGTCCATCGAAGCGAACCAAAGAAACACTAGAACATTTTTTTTCTAATAATGCTCCTCAAATTGATTATGAAAAATCTCTTTATCATGCACATTTAGATGACATTCTAAGTGTTGTGACGATTTCAATTGAAGAAATAAATAGCATCATGATAGTTGGTCATAACCCATCAATGCATGAAGTAACTGAGTATCTTAGCGCAGATTTTATACCTAAATATCCGACATGTAGTCTTGCCTGTCTTACTTATGAAGGTGAGTGGAAGGATCTTAGAAGTAGTTGCTGTGAGCTAGAATTTTTTAAGATGCCTCGTGAGCTTCGTTAGCATTTTCATTTTTTCTAGTTAGGATTGCATACCCAGATAAAACGCCTGCAATTATTGCGTGCCCAAGAATCATTTCCTGAACAAAGTTTAGATTACCTAAATAAACTAATGCCACGACTGATAATGCTCTAAAAAATTCTAGATAATATGCAAAAAACTTATTTTCATAAAAAAGTGATGCAAAAACTAAGATGGTCATGATATTGAAACCAATTAGAAACTTATCTAAATATGAAATGCTATCGGGATTAAATAGCACTGCTTGTGTGTATATGCTTACAAATACAAGCTGTCCAAAACCAAAAAGTTTAGAGAATAGGTTTGTTTTTGTGTCGTATTTATGAAAATTATCCAGATCGTTTTTTTCTATTGGGTATTTCTCAGAAACATCATCAGGTCTCCAGCCTGGTGGAGAAGTCCAGACCTTAACTTTATCTGACCATTTTTTAGTTCTCCATGTATCTTTAAAAATCTGAACCCATACCTCTAAATTTGCCCAAAGTGGATTCCAAGATTTAAGTGGCTTTGATGTGCCATATATTGGCTTAAGATCACTTCTTTCATCTATAAAAGTGCCGAACATTCTATCCCAAAGTATGAAAACACCACCATAATTAGCATCGATGTATTCCTTATTTTGTGCATGATGAATTCTGTGGTTTGACGGCGTGACAAATATATAGTCTAGTATTCCGAGTCTTCCAATATGTTCAGTATGAACCCAAAATTGATAAATTAAATTTACACCTGCCACTGTTACAAATATCTCTGGCGGAATGCCTAAGAACAAGATTGGAGTGTAAAAGATCCACTTAAATAGGAAATCTGTGCTTGTTTGCCTTAATGCTGTTGAAAGATTGAATTCCTCGCCATGATGATGAACCACATGAGTAGCCCATAAGAACTTAATTTCATGACTACATCTGTGCATCCAATAGTAGCTAATGTCATACAGTATAAAGGCTGCTACCCACACAAATGGGGTGTATGCATTCAATATTCCTAAATGAAAGTTTTGTTCCCAAATATAGGTATATACAAGTGCCTGGACTCCAAATTTGAGTAGAGTAGGGTATCTGCTCATTAAGCCTAGTCCAATACTAGTAACAGTGTCATTTAAGCGGTAATTGTTTCTTTTTCTTAGATAACCATAGATGAATTCACACAAAATCATAAATGTGAATACTGGTACAGCGTAAGCTATTAAACTAGATGTTTGCATGCGTAATTAAAGCTCCCTTAACAATTATAGTATTATAGTTAAATTGGTCGTTACAACCATAAATAATGAGATATTTCTTCATAAATCTAGTTCTTTCTATATTTTTTATTCTCCCTGATTGGTTTTTAAGGACATTCTGGCCACTGAAAAGACAGAAAATAAGAAATGAATATCTTGATTATCAAGCAGCAGTATTTCTGAAAATTATCGATATTTTTGGGTATAAGATTGATACAGAAAATTTTTCAAATATTGAAAGATCACGAGCTAATTTAAGTAGATTAAAAATAAGGATAAGTGAAAATACTGCCAACAAATATTCGGTCAAAGATCATTCTTTAAGGCATGCAGATAATGTCTCATTAAGAGAATATATGCCGAAAAATATTTTATCTGAAAAAGCTATGCTTTATTTCCATGGTGGAGGGTATGTGTTAGGTAGTGTTGATACTCATCATAATTTTGTCTCCTTTATGGCTATAGAGTTAGGAATAAGGATCTATTCTTTGGAATACCGTCTTGCACCAGAAAATAAGTTTCCAGATGCATTAAATGATGCTAATGAAGCATTTCAATGGTTAAAAAATAATGGCTATAAAGAAAAACAAATAATGTTATGTGGCGATAGTGCAGGAGGACATTTAGCAGCATCTCTTACGAATCATCTTGATGCAACGGAGAATCATTTGCCTTATTCGCAAATATTAATTTACCCAATGACATGTCCTTCTTTAGAGTTTGAATCAATGGAATTATTTAAAGAAAATTATCTTTTAACTAAAGCTGCAATGAACTGGTTTTGGGAGCAGCTTAGACAGAGCCAAGAAAATAATCAGGATCCTAGATTTGATTTGCTTAAACAAAGAAATAAAACAGATTTTAAAATCAAAACATCAGTCATTACTGCTGGCTTTGATCCTTTATGTGATGAAGGAAAAAAGTATGCTACGCATCTAAAAGCCCAAGGGAATCAAGTCTCTCAAGTACATTATCCAGGTCTGTTTCATGGATTTGTGACTTTTTCTAGATTAAGAGAAGCAAAAAATGCAACGCTGGGAATAATTGAGGAAATAAGAGGACTTTAAGGAAGGAGTTGCTCTACTTTCTTCAAAGCTTTTATCATAGCTTTCTTAACTTCAACTAATTCTTTTTTATTAGCAGTTCCTTTTGAGTAAACAAGGTTCGTAAAATGTTCTTTTAATTTTTCATTCATATCAATAGATTTTTCAGTGAACCTATTCTTTAGCTCTTCAAATTTAACTCTGGATACCATTTCTTTTGGCCCTATTGGGTCAAGGCCAGCAAACATCTGAAATCTAATAGATGCCTCATTCAAATCCATGGATTCTTTTGGTTTACCATTTATGAAATCAGGTATTAATTCTTTGGAAACTTTAGCAGACCCTTTATCAATTAATTGCTCAAAAAGTTCCTGGTAAGATTTAAGTTTTTCTTGTGCTTTCTCATTCTTTTGCAACATAGCAAAGTCTCTGATTGCCTTCTTAAATTTTTTCTCTTCATTTGTACCTTGCAGATTCTCTAATTCGATAAACTTTTGCTCTGCTTCACCTGGAGCAATTACTCTGTCTCTAAGATCTTTGATTATTGATTCCATGATGCCTCTAGATTCATCTAACTCTTTGTCTTTGATCTTTAATAGCTCGTCACAGACGTTTGCAAAATTTTCATTAACCTGTGGGTCTAATTTTTTGCCAGCCGGCCCTAATGTTCTCCATATATCTTGAAGCTCTCTAATTCTTGCTACTGAAGCATCAATATCATCTTTGCTCAAAGATTTTACTTCGGAAATGATCTCTTCTTTTTTGCCTTTATTAAATTTTTCAACTTGTTCTAAAAGTTGGTTAATTTTATTTCTAGATTCTTTGAAACTTTTATTTAGATCTTGAAAATCTCCATCGGGAACAGGAGAGAATAATTTCCATTTATCATGGATCCCTTTTAAGAAGTTTACAATTTGGATCACAGTAATAGTTTCTGCTGTCTTACCTTCAGGGAAAGCATCCATCTCTTTTAAAAGGTTTGATTTTTTAGTTTTATTTTGTTCTTTCTTGCTTTCTAGTTCATTGAAATAATCCTTGCATGGAGCCCAAGCTTTTTCACAAGCTTCTTTAAAAATAGCCCATTTTTCTTTACTCGCTGTTTTTCCATGCTGATCGAGGTTCTGCCACTGCTTTTGTAATGAATTAATTTGATTAGCGAGTTTACGAGGTTCAAGTTTTTGATTAGTGAGTCCGTTTACTGTATTAATTAGTTCGCTTCGTTTATCGGAAGTTGCGAACTCGGCCCAATCATCGTATTCCTTAGCTGTAAAGTTTAATCTTTGAAATTTATGCCTAAATCTAGATGGAATAGGTTTACCTCTAGGAAATAAAGAATTTAGCTTCCTAAGGTCTTTTTGAGCTTTTTTAATATGACCAGAAGCAAACAGTTGCTCTATGTCATTTAACTGTTGATTTAGATTAATTGTCTTCTCTACCACAAATTTATCAGAATATTATTTATAATCTCAAACAAATACTATTTGAATGAAACGGATTTTAACAGGTATAACTCCAAGTGGCTATCCTCACTTAGGAAATTATATAGGAGCAATTAAACCTTCTCTAGAGCTATTAGATGAAAAATGTGAATCATTTTTATTTATTGCTGATTTGCATGCTCTTATAAAAGTTTCAAATCCAGAGCAGTTAAATCAGCTAACACATGGCATTGCTTTAGCGTGGATGGCATCAGGGTTGGATCCACAAAAGACTTATTTCTATAGGCAATCTGATGTACCTGAAATAACAGAATTAGCGTGGATTCTGAGCTGTGTGACTGAGAAAGGCCTTCTTAATCGCTCACATGCATATAAGGCTGCGATAGACATTAATAAAGAAAGTGGCAAAAAAGATACTGATGAGGGAGTTTCAATGGGTCTTTTTTCTTACCCACTACTAATGGCTTGTGATATTTTGACTCCTAATGCTACTCATGTTCCAGTAGGAAAAGATCAAAAACAACATCTTGAGATAGCAAGAGATATTGCTGAGAAATTTAATAAAAAATATGGTGAGGTTTTTAACATACCTGAAGCTGTCATAAATGAAGAGAAAACTGTAATTGGTACAGATGGAAGAAAAATGTCTAAAAGTTATGACAATATCGTTCCTATTCTTTCTTCGGAGAAGGATTTAAAAAAATCAATTATGACAATAGTTACCAACTCCCAAGAACCGGGAGAGAAGAAGGATTGCAAAGATAATATTCTTTTCTCAATATATAGCTCTTTTGCCACAGATGCTCAAATAGAAGATATGAAACTTAAGTATGAAGATGGTATTGGTTGGGGTGATGCAAAGAATATTGTCTTTAATGATTTAAATGACTTGATTAAGCCCATTAGAGACAAATATCTAGAGTTAGAGTCAAAGAAATCTGATACAGAAGAGATTCTACAAACCAATGCTAAAGAAGTAAGAAACCACACTCAACCTCTCATTAAAGAAGTGAAAGAGCTAGTTGGTATCAAAAAACTTTAGCAATAAATTTTACTTATGAGCAAAAACAAAAAAGCAGTCCTATTGATTAGTCTTGGTACTCCTGATAGCCCATCATGGTTTGATGTTGCAAGCTATTTAAGTCAGTTTCTTGGTGATGGCAGAGTGCTTAGTTCTTTGCCGTCTTTTTTAAGGTTTCTTCTTGTTAATTTGATAATTGTTCCAACCAGAACATTTTCATCATCTAAAAGCTACAAAGAAATATGGACCGAGAGAGGGTCTCCTTTGAAATTCCATATGGAAGATCTTACTGAAAAAGTGAGACATGCTTTACAAGACTCTCATGACGTTGAATATGCTATGCGATATAAGAACCCCTCAATTGATGATAAATTGGCAAGATTCGAAAATAAAGGCTATGAAGAGATTATCTTGATGCCTGTCTTTCCACAGTACTCATCTGCAGCAAATGGTTCTTTCTTAGACTATGCATTAAAAAAAATATCCAAATGGAATGTCATTCCATCTGTAAAAATAATGAGTCAATTTTATGACAATGATGATTTTCTCGAAGCTTTTAAAGAGAATATTTTAAGATTTAATTTGGATTCTTACGACAAGATTATCTTTAGTTATCATGGCTTGCCAATGAGCCAACTGGATGCTACATATAGCAAAGGACGCTGCGATGATAGAAATTGTACAAATGGCGTTAGTGGAGATAACCATCATTGTTATAGGGCTACCTGCTATGAGACAACAAAACTCTTATTAGATAAATTAGACATTGATACTGAAAAAACGATCACTGCTTTTCAATCTAGATTAAGTTCAAATTGGGTTGAACCATTTTCTGATAAAGTTATAGAGGGCTTGGCTAAGGATGGTGCAAAAAATATATTGGTTGTATCACCATCTTTCACTGGTGATTGCTTAGAAACAATATTTGAAATAGGAGTTGAGTATGAGGAACTATTTATTGAAAAGGGTGGTCAAAAGTTAGACTATGTACCATCTCTCAATTCGAATGATAATTGGGTAAAATGTATAGAGGGTATGGTGAGAAAACTATGATGAGAGAAACTTTAGAACTACAAAAGAAAGCATTTATAAAAGATGGGCCGCCTACATACAATCAAAGAGTAGATAGCCTCAAGAGATGTATGGCACTTATTGAGACGCATGACGACCAAATTATTGAAGCTCTAAACCAAGATTACAAGAACAGATCCCATCATGAAATAAGAACATCTGAAATTGATCAGAGCATTAGAAATTTTGCATTTACTCTAAAAAATTTAAAAAAATGGATGAAACCATCAAAAAGAACACCATCATTTGGAACAGGACTCATGGGCGCAAAAACAATTATGAAGCCTATGCCATTAGGAAGTGTTGGAGTTATTGCACCATGGAACTTCCCTATTGGTATGGTTTTTTATCCAGCTGCTTCTATTCTTGCTGCTGGAAATAAGATTATGGCTAAACCATCTGAATTCACTCCTCATACATCTCAGGTCATGAAAGAGGCAGTTGAAAAGTATTTTGATAAATCGGAGTTCGCAGTTTTTCTTGGAGGCCCAGAAGTTGGAGCAGAGTTTACCTCTATGCCTTTTGATCATCTTCTTTATACCGGAAGCAACAGAGTTGCTAAAAAAGTTTTAGCAAATACAGCTAACAATCTAGTGCCGACCACACTAGAACTTGGAGGCAAGAGCCCAACTATCATTTCAGAAGATGCTGACCTAAGTTTGGTAGCTAAAAGAATTATGTTTGTTAAAACATTGAATGCTGGACAGATATGCTTATCGCCAGACTATGTCTTTTTGAAAAGAGGTCTCGAAGATAAATTTATTAATGAGTTGAAAAATGTATTTGCAGATTTCTATCCTGATGGAAATGAAGATGATTACACATCGATGGTGAATGATCATCACTTTAATAGAATGAGATCCTACCTAGAAGACGCAAAATTGAAGGGCGCAGAAGTGATTAGTTTAGGAGATTTTGATTCCGAACCTAAGGATACAATGACAACCAAAGTCATTATGAATGTGAATGACTCTATGCAAGTTATGCAAGAAGAGATTTTTGGTCCTCTTTTACCAATAATGCTGTACGATGAATTGTCAGAGGTAGTCGAATACATTAATGCTCATGACCATCCACTAGGCCTTTACTTCTTTGGGAACAAAAAATCTGAACAAGATTTTGTCATCAATAGTACACGTTCTGGAGGAGTAACAATTAATGACACTATGTTCCATTTAATGCAATCACACCTTCCATTTGGTGGAGTAGGGCCCTCTGGATATGGTTATTATTTTGGACATGAAGGATTCCTTAATTTCTCGAATTTACGAGGCATTTATTATCAAACGAAATCTGATGCAGTGCTATCTGTAATGCGTCCTCCAAGAGGTAAAGCATTTGGTTTCTTCTCGAAGATAATGAAGAAGCTCAGTTGAACAGTTTTTTAAGCAAAATATCTTTTAGATATCTATTTCAGAAAGGCAGCAAGAAGCTATCTTCTTTAACTATTCTTACTACTTTAGGTGTTGGAATCGGCACTGCTGTATTGATCGTCGTGCTTTCTATAATGAATGGTTTCGAAAGGGAGCTACAGAAAAGAATTCTAGGAGTAATTCCACATATAACATTAGAGAAAGAGGGTGGTTTTGATAATCTCGAGGAAGTTGCTGAACAATTAAAAACACATCCAGATGTCATAGATGTTGCGCCATATCTTTCTACCCAAATTGTCATTAACAATAATGATGTTTCTAAAGGCATAAATTTAAAAGGTACCTCTAAAGAATCTGAAATATCAATAATTCCAGATAATATGCTTATTGGATCATTAGAAGACTTGAAGCTAGGGTCAAATATTATTCTGGGTGAGGCTTTAGCTTATGATTTAAATGTAGGCCCTGGAGATAGCGTTAAGCTTGTCAATATTAGCGAATCTAACCCTTTGATTGGCATACCAAGAATTATATCTTTTAAAGTATCAGGCATATTCTCTGTTGGATCAGAGGTAGATCAAGGATATGCACTTATAGACAATGAGTTGTTTAAGAGCTTGATAAAGCCTGTAAATGGGGAAGGTATAGAGATTAAAGTGAGCGATGTGCTTGTAGCTCGAGAAATAGGCAGAGACTTGATAGCAGGCTTAGAAACTGATGGTTATGTCAGATTATCTAGTTGGGATCAACTTTATGGAGGCTTATTTAGAGCTGTTCAACTTGAAAAAATAATGGTTTCTTTATTGATGTCCTTGATACTGCTTGTGGCCATTATCAGTTTACTGATATCAATAAACAATTTAATAAAAACTAATGAAAAAGAAATCGCAATTTTAACAACAATGGGTTATTCAAGAGGCCAGATTCAATTAATATTTCTTCAGCTTATTTTTACAGTTGGCGTTATTGGAATAATTTTAGGGAACCTTCTTGGCTACTTATTTGCCTCAAACATTACTGAATTCCTGCTATTTTTATCTAGAACATTCGAGATATCGATGCTTGATGTCTATTATCTGGATTATTTTCCATCAATCGTGAAATTTGATCAGATTTTAATGATAAATCTTTTTACATTCATTTTATTGATGCTTTTTGGCCTTATTCCTGCAAGAAAAGCAGCAAATACAAACCCAATTAACATAATTAACCACTCATGATAAAGGTAAGCAAAATATCTAAGATTTATAAAGACAAGTCTTCTGAGCAAGTGGTATTTAAAAATCTTTCACTAAACTTTGATGCTTCGACTTCATATAGCATTGTTGGTCCTTCAGGATCAGGAAAAACAACGCTTTTAAACCTATTATCTGGGTTAGATAGCTTTGATGACGGGTCTATAAATGTTAATGGCACAGAGTTATATAATGCCGGACCTGAAGCAAAAAGTAAGCTACGAAAAGCTCTTTTTGGATTTGCATACCAATTTCACTACCTTCTCGAAAATTTAACTGTTTTTGAAAACTGTCTAGCCAGCTGTTTTGGCAATGATAATGGAGCTATAAAAAAGATTCTTAAGGAGCTTGAAATAGTGCATATTAAAGATAAGTTTCCATCCAATATATCGGGCGGAGAAAAGCAGAGAGCATCTATTGCTAGGGCTTTAGCAGCAAAACCTAAGATACTGATTTTAGATGAACCTACAGGTAATTTAGATCAATCTAACAGCTTAATTATTCAAGATTTTATTCTTAATTATGCAAAGAAAAATAAGTCTCTGGTGATATATGCTACACATGATATATCTTTTGCCGAAAGGGCTGATAAAATGCTAAAGATAAGTGATAAAGGGCTTGTTTAGTTATGAATAAAAACCTCTACTCTAGGCTAATTGGCTATACCTTTAAGCATAAAGGGCTTTTTTTTCTAAGTATTACTGGTTTCTTTCTCTTTGCAGCTGCAGATATTTCTGCCGTAGAGTGGCTTAAGCAGGTAATTTCATATATCAATGAAAGTAGTACTAATTCCTTTAATCCACTAAATCTCGCGCTTTTTCTTGGCTTTATCGCCGTTATCAGAGGTATAGGCTTTTACGTTGGGAACTATTTTATGGCAAATGTGGGTCTTAAAGTGGTTCACAACTTAAGAAAAGATCTAATTAAAAGTTTGCTTTATCAACCAATGAGCTTCTTCGATCAGGCTTCTAAAGGAGAGATTGTAAATAGAATAATCTTCACCACAAACCAAATCACTGGAGCAGCTACCAATGCCCTAAAAATTTTAGCTAAAGAAGGTTTCTTGTTGGTTGGTTTGTTTGTCTATTTGCTTTATCTCAGCTGGAAATTAACTCTTGTGATCCTTGTTATTGCGCCATTAATAGGGGTAATAGTAGCAATAGCTGGAAAAAGATTAAGAAAAGTAGCTAAGAAGATTCAAGATGTAATGGGTCAAGTTACACAAGTCAGCAACGAAATAGCCTCTGGAGCTAAAGAAATCAAGTCATTCAGCAATGAAGGTGGTGAAGAACAAAGATTTGAACAGGCAAATGATGAAAATTTAAAGCAAAACTTAAAAATGGAAAGTACTGGCAACCTGACCACACCCCTTATACAGATATTTGTAGCTTTTGCATTAGCAGCAATGAGCTATCTAGCACTAACCAATTTAGAAGAACTTAACCTGCCTTCAGAGTCATTTGTAGCTTTCTTTACTGCAGCTGGTTTGATGGCAAGGCCAATTAGACAGTTATCAAGCTTAAATGCTGTTATTCAAAGAGGCTTAGCAGCAGCCGAGGATATTTTTTCTGCCATTGATCGTGCTCCAGAAAAATACGATGAAGGCATTGAGATCAATAAAGATCTAGAGGGTGAAGTTTCCATTGAAAACGTCTCATTTTCTTATTCAGAAGATGGTGATCCTGTCTTAAAAAATATTTCAATTCATGCAAATAAAGGAGAGACTATAGCGCTAGTTGGTAAGTCTGGCAGCGGTAAATCGACAATAGTTAATCTACTAAATCGTTTTTATGATGACTACGATGGCAGAATAAGAATTGATGGTTATGACATTAAGAAAGTTAAACTAAGGGATCTAAGAAGATCTATTTCTTTCGTATCTCAAGACCCTACGTTATTCAATGATACCGTCAGAAATAATATAGCTTATGGAATGGATGATGTAACAGATACAGCTGTATTCCAAGCTGCACGTGAAGCGAATGCCTATCAATTTATTATGAACTTACCTGATGGCTTTGATACGGTTATTGGGGACAGTGGAGATCTGCTTTCAGGTGGAGAGAAACAAAGAGTAGCAATTGCAAGAGCTTTATTGAAACAATCATCAATTTTAATATTCGATGAAGCGACATCTGCTCTCGACAATGAATCAGAAAAAGAAATTCAATCTGCAATTGAAAAAGCATCAAAAAATAAAACAACTTTTGTAATTGCTCATAGGCTAAGTACAGTTGAAAAGGCAGATAAAATTTGTGTTCTAGAAAATGGTGAAATAACGCAGGTAGGTACACATGAGGACCTAATTAAAGAAGAAGGTCTATACCATACACTTCAAGGCAAACCTGAACTCACTGACGATACTAGGGCAACAAAATTAATAGATGATTTTGTGCCAACCATAATCAATGAGGAGGCAAGTTTCTGGAATGAATTAAACTTCAGAAATATAGCTCTTACTCCTTTAAGTTTTGTTTATTGGCTAGGCAGTAGCATCAAAAATTTATTTTTCAAACCGAAAGCATCTTCTGCTGGGGAGATCCCAGTTATAGTCGTCGGCAATGTAACAGTGGGAGGCAATGGTAAGACACCTCTAGTAAGTCAAATAGCTCAGGATCTTAATAATGTTGGCTACAAACCAGGAATTATATTAAGAGGCTATAGAGGTGCATATGACGGCACCAAAATCGTAGATGATGAGACCACAGCTAAGGAAGTTGGAGATGAAGCTATATTTCATTATAGAAGGGGTTTCAATGTAGTTGTTGATAGAGATAGAGCAAGAGCATTGTCCTACCTAGAAAGATCAACAGACTGTGATATAGCGATCTCAGATGATGGACTACAGCACTCTGGATTAAGGCGTGATTTTGAGATTATTGTTGAAGATGCCAGTAGAAATTTTGGGAACCAATTATTCTTACCTGCGGGGCCCCTTAGAGACAATATGTCTAAAACTAAAAATGTTGATCTATTTATCTATAGTGGCAGAGCCAAAGGAAGCGATAAGTTTTTTGAACTTGAACCTGATGCTTGGATTAATCTAGATACTGGAGATAGACATCCAATTGAAGAATATCCTTTTGGCAAAACTGCAAATGTTGTATCAGGCATTGCTAATCCAAATAGATTCCTTAAAACTCTAAATGGTCTAAAGATTAATTTCGATTACAAAACTTTCCCTGACCATCATTATTTTAGTAAAAAAGATCTCGCCTTTGATTTTGAAAGACCATTACTAACAACAGAAAAAGATGCAGCAAGAATGGGAGATAAATTTACTGGCAGAAACGTATGGTATTTAAAAATGAAGGTTAAGTTAAATACCAATATAACGAAACTTATTTTGGAGAAAATTGGTGGATAGAGAATTTATCGTAGTTATACCTGCGCGACTTGAATCTTCAAGATTAGAGAAAAAACTTCTAAAAGAAATTAATGGCAAAAGCATAATTGAGAGAACATGGAACAAGTGTCTTGAAAGCCAAGCAAAAGAGGTCGTCGTGGCTACAGACTCAACAGAAATCTACGATTTAATAATTAGTCTAGGTGGAGAGTGTTTCCTGTCTAAAAAAATTCATGAATCAGGCACAGATAGAATCCATGAGTATGTAACCTCGAGTTTAGTTGCTGAAGATGCGCTAATTATAAATGTACAAGCAGATGAACCACTTATAGACATTAATTCAATTAATGGGCTTGCGGCCTTCATGGCCTCAAATAATTATGAGTATGCGACCTTATGTAAAAAGTTTGGCGAAGATGAAGATCTCGATGATCCTAATAAAGTTAAGGTAGTTTTTGATGGAAAAGGTAAAGCATTGTATTTCTCTAGATCAAGAATGCTTGCTAATACGAAAGAGGGTACTTCTTATCATCATATTGGGGTATATGGCTACACAGCCAGATTCTTAAAAGAGTTTGCAGCAGCTGAACAATCACAGCTTGAGAAATCTGAAAAACTGGAACAACTTCGAGCGCTAGAAAATGATCTGCCCATCCATGTACTTGAGGTAGATGAATACGATGCTTGGGGAATTGATACGCCTGAAGATTTAGAAAAATTTAGAGAACACATAGAAGAAATTGAGTCCTGAAGCAAAAATCTTAACCAATGATAATGGACTGCATTTAAAGTCCGAAGCTAAATATTTTTTTGATTTTGATTCGATAGATGATCTTAAAAAAATTACTGATTTTGCTAAAAAGGAAAATAAAAGTATTCAGATTATTGGTTCAGGTACCAATGCAATCTTTCCTGAATATTTTTCTGATGTTGTTATCAGATCAACTAACAATGACTTCACTTTAGATGATGCAGGCGACAGGGTTAGTCTTAGTGTTGGTGCAGCAGTAGTCTGGGATGATTTAATTGATTTTTGTGTGAACAAGGGTTTGTTTGGGCTTGGTAATCTAGCAGGCATACCAGGAACCGTTGGTGCAGCTCCTGTACAAAATATCGGTGCCTATGGTGAAGAGATATCTAATTTTATAGATCACGTCGAGTGCTTCGATCTGGATACAAACAACCAAGTAAGATTAAGCAAATCTGAGTGTAAATTTGGTTACCGAAAAAGCATCTTTCAAGAATCAGATAATCTAATTATTGTTTCTGTTGGTTTATCGCTGTTAAAGAAATTTGAACCTAAGCTGCATTATCAAGACTTAAAGGATCATTCGTTTACAGATGAGGGCGAACTTGTAGAGACTGTCAGAAATATAAGAAACAGAAAGATACCAGATCCAAAGGATTTTCCTAATTTGGGAAGCTTCTTTAAGAATCCAACAATTACAAAAGAAGAGTACGAGAAAAACTCTAAATTACATGAACTGAAAAGTTACGATTCAGATAATGGAGACATAAAACTTTCTGCAGGTGAGATGCTTGATAAGCTGGGCTTGAAGGGATTGCAACTTAAAAATATAGGCTTATCCAATAAGCATGCTCTGATCTTAATTAACTGTGCCTACCCTAATGGCGTATGTACGGCTGACGATGTCAAACATGCTGAGAATTATCTGTTAAATAAAGTTTCTGACTCTTACGGCATTACGCTGGAAAGAGAGCCAATTTATTTATGAATGTTTCACTATTCTTAACTTTGGCTTTTGCTCATCTTGTCGCCGTTATCTCTCCAGGACCAGACTTCTTTTATGTGGTGAAAAGTAGTTTTCAAAGAGGCTTGGCAAACAGTATCGTGTCCTCAATAGGGATAGGTTTAGGAGTCTTTTTTCAATGCATCTTTGCCATCGTTGGATTGGATTTTCTCTATCAAAAAATACCTAGTCTCTACACAGTTATAGGAACAGCTGGGGCTGCTTATTTGGTCTACATAGGTCTGAGTGGATTGCTAGCAGAGATGAGTGAAAGTGAAGAACATCAAGACGGCAAAATACCTTTAGAGTTCTGGAAAAGTTTTTCTGGCGGTCTGCTGGTAAATCTGCTCAATGTTAAAGCTTTCGTTTTTTTCGTCTCGCTGTTTAGTGGAATAATAATTAGCACAAGTTTCAATTTTCAATTAACTATTTCGGTGTATTTCTTTTTAGCTACTGCTGCTTGGTTTTGCTTTCTTAGTTACTCGCTCCATCTTGGTAAGAGAAATTTTTTGAATCTAAAAACTCAGCAATCCATCACTAAAATATCCTCTGCATTATTGGTAGTTATTGGAGTGCTTTTAGGAGTCTACGTGTGGACCTAAAAGACATCGAAAAAACCGTCCTTGCTCTAGACGAATATCCGGTTGAAAAATGGAATCCCAAACTCTGCGAGGGCGTAGAATTTTTCATTGATGGTGAAGCAGAGTGGTTCTACAACGGATCTAAAATTAATCGCAAGAAGATGGTGCAACTCTTCTCTAAACTCCTCAAATGGGAGGAGGGCAAATACTATGTAGTCACTCCGGTTGAGAAGATACCTGTGACCATTGAAAAGGAAGCTTTTCTCATGATTGACTACAAAAAAGAGGGTGCCGACTACTATTTTCAAACCAATACCGAAGAATGGGTTAAATTAAGCCAGGAGAACGCTTTAAGCGTAGAAACGGTAAATGACCAACCATACCCAAAAATTAAGCTTAAAGAGCATATTTGGGGCTTATTAAGCCGAAATGTCTTCTATAAGATAGTGGAAGAGTC
>CAJWAI010000013.1 GCA_913020145.1 uncultured Gammaproteobacteria bacterium
ATATCATTGTTTTTTAGTTTAATGCATATAAATAATTTTCATGAAAAATAAATTTACTTTAACTTTATTAGCTTTGCTTCTAATTGGTGGCTGCTCTAGCATCCAGGAAGAAGAAAGAGAAGAGCCAGAAGTAATACTTTATAAGCAGTCTCAAGATAGGATTAATGCAAAGAATTTTATCGGTGCTGTTGAATCTTTAAGCAGAATAGAAAGATTCTATCCATTTGGAGTATATGCAGAACAAGCTCGTGCAGATCTAATATATGCATTCTATATGAGTGGAGATTACGACAATGCATATGCTTCATCAGAAAAATTTATTCGTCTTTATCCACGAAATACAAATATTGATTACGCGTACTTCATGAGAGGTATGACTGGTTATTATGAAGATGATGGTTTATTGAGTAGTGTTTTTTCACTCGATCTTTCGAAAAGAGATGTTTCTACTGCAATGAAATCTTATGCAGATTTAACGGAGTTCATGATTAGATATCCAGAAAGTGAATACGTAGATGTTGCTAGAGAAAGATTGATATTTTTAAGGAATCTTATAGCAAGCAGTGAATTAGATGGAGCAGAATATTACCTGAAAAGAGGAGCCTATCTTGGTGCTCTTAATAGGGCAAATTATGTATTAAAAAATATACCTGACTCAAGTGAAAAAGATCGAGCTCTTAGAATAATGAAAGAAGCTTATGAAAAGCTAGGCTATGATGAATATGCAGAAGAAATCGTAGCATTTGAATCTAACTAAAAAATGAACTTTCTTATTGCTGGAGTTATAGCTCCAATAGCATATTTCCTAATTAGATACATCGTAAAAAGTTTTGTTATGAGTCTAATAGCGTCTGCAAAAAAAAATTCCAATGTGAAAAATATGGTCCAATGTGAAAAATGTAAAATGTTCTTGGATGAAGATGAGCTTTTTGAGAAAAATGGCAAACTACTCTGCAGAAAAACCGAATGCAATAAATAATGCCTTATATTCGAATAATCTCAGGAAAAATTGGTGGTAGAAATCTAAAGACATCTGATAATAAAAATTTAAGACCTACTCCGGCCAAAATGAGAGAGCAACTATTTTCTTGGCTAAGACCATTAATTAATGATTTTATATGTCTTGACCTTTTTGCAGGAAGTGGTGCATTAGGATTAGAGGCTATATCTAATGGCGCTCAAAAAGTAATTTTTATTGAACAAAATCAAGATATTTATAATTGTCTCAAGAGAAATTGCTCAGAATTAAATATACTTGAAGAAGTTGAGCTATATCGTCAAAGTGCTGAAAATTATGTTCGTAGAGTTAAAGATATTAAATTCGACTTAATATTGCTAGATCCTCCTTATAATAGGAATTATATCAATATTCTCCTACCAAAAATAATAGAAAAATTTGTAAAAAACGGTACTTATATTTTTATTGAAATGAATTCTTATGACGAAGAGGTTTATCATGAGGATATGAAACTTTTGAAAGAAGCTTCTTCAGGAGATTCAACAGGACGGCTTTATCAAATCAATAAATGAAAATAGCGACTAGATCTTCAAAACTAGCCTTAGCTCAAACATCTTTTTTTGAAAGTTGGGTATCGAAAGAGCCTGCAGAAATTATTGAAATAAAAACTGAGGGTGACAAAAAAAGTGCTATGGGTGAAGTGCTTTTTGATAAAGCAAACTTTGTTAATGATATAGAAAAAATTTTATTGGATGATGGCGCAGATGTAGCCATACATTCTGCAAAAGATATGGCTGCATCCAAACATCCAGAATTAGATCACTTTTTCTTTGGGCCAAAATCTAGATCAGATCTGTTAATTTTTAAAAAAGGTGTTAATCCTGTCTTTGAAAAAGATATGAAATTAGGCACTTCCAGTTTAAGAAGAAAATTGCAAGCAAAATTCTATCTTGGAGCTGAGAATATTGTGCCTCTTAGTGGGAATGTTGATACAAGAATAAACAAGCTAAATAAGGGCCTATATGATTGCATTATTCTTGCTAAAGCAGGATGTCAAAGACTGGAATTAAATTTTGAAGATTTGAATTATTTAGAACTAAACCATCTTTCTTGCGCAGGTCAAGGTGTACTAGCCGTTCAATATAAACCAGGCAATGAGTTTGCAAAAGAATTTATCCTAGAATGGAAACAGAATTTTCTTCAGAGAGTAATTCATGATGAAACTGAAATGGAAAAAAAATTTTTAGAACAAATTAATGCTGACTGTAATTCTGCGATTGCAGTTAGAGCTGATCATGTTGGGCCTAAAGGTGTAGACAAAATAATAAGAGGTGAAATATATGGATTAAATGAATATATTTCTTTTGTAGGTAAATCTAATCATATTGATACAGCTATTACTGACGCGATTAAGATATTAGAAAGCAAAAATGGTTTGGAGCTGCTTAATGAACATAATTGATACCAAAGCCGAGAATAATTTAGGGTTCTTAAAAACAACATCTATAAAAAATATCCCTTTATTTAGATTGGAACCGCTTGATTATGAATTAGAAAATGGCAATTTTACTGAAATTATTTTTCAAAGTAGTCCTGCTGTTGATTTTTTTAGAGATCATGGTTTGCTGATAAATAAACAGATTTACTCAATGGGTCAAGCTACTAGTGCGACTCTTGAATCAAAAGGATTAATTTCTTTAAATCCAAAATCTCCAAGTTCTGAAGGGTTAATTGAGCTTCTAGAGCAGCATAGAGGAACAAATCCAAGTTATTTAGTTGTAAAAGGTCAGGAAGGCTTAACAAAAATTTCTGATTACTTAAAAGAAAGGGGTATGCAAGTAAAAGAAATAGCTTGCTATAAGAGAATTAAGTTTGAGTCATATGAAAATATCAAAGAAAATTTTTATAAAGCTGATGCCATAATATTTCCAAGTAATTTTTCAGCAGAAATATATTTTCAGGAGATACATTGTGCCGAAAGTAAAGCTATTTTTTTTGGAATATCTAGAAGAATAATTAATAGTATTAATTCATTAGGACATAAAGCTCATATGCTAGATTATTTTTCTGATGACTTAGAAAGTTCGATTATCAAAACTATTTCTTCACTTTAGATTTAGTCATTGAAGCAAAAAATTCTTCATTAGTTTTTGTATTCTTAAGTTTTGAGATTAAGAATTCTGTAGCAGCAACTTCTTCCTGTTCACTAAGAACTTTTCTTAACATATGGACACGGGTAAGTTCATCTTTATCAACCAAAAGATCTTCTCTTCTTGTGCCAGACCTAAGAATGTTAATCGCTGGAAAAACCCTTCTTTCAGCAATTTTTCTTTCAAGATGGACTTCCATATTACCTGTTCCTTTAAATTCTTCGTAGATGACATCGTCCATTTTGGAACCTGTTTCAACTAGTGCTGTAGCTATTATTGTCAGGCTTCCACCTTCTTCAATGTTTCTTGCAGCTCCATAGAATCTTTTTGGTCTTTCAAGTGCATTTGAATCAACTCCACCAGAAAGTATCTTTCCACTTGCCGGTTGAACTGTATTGTATGCTCTGCCCAGCCTAGTAATTGAGTCTAAAAGAATAACAACATCTTTTTTGTGTTCTACAAGTCGTTTTGCTTTTTCTATGACAAGATCTGCAACTTGAACATGTCTCTGTGGAGACTCATCAAATGTACTTGCAACGACTTCTGCATCTACAGTTCTTTGCATGTCCGTGACTTCTTCTGGCCTCTCATCAATTAACAGAACAATTACATGTGTTTCTGGACTATTTTTAACAATAGACTGTGCGAGGTTTTGCAATAGTAAAGTTTTACCTGCTTTTGGTGGGGAAACAATTAAACCCCTTTGGCCTCTTCCTATAGGTGCTACAAGATCAATTATTCTTGGAGAAATATCTTCAGAACTACCTGAACCAGTTTCTAATCTAAAACGATCATCTGGAAATAATGGTGTTAAATTTTCGAATGCAATTTTTTCCTGAGTTTTTGAAGGTTCATCATCGTTTATGGTATCAACTTGTACTAATGCAAAATATCTTTCTTGTTCTCTCGGAGGCCTTATTTTACCAATAACAAAATCACCTGTTCTTAAATTGAATTTTCTAATCTGGCTTGGAGATACATAAACATCATCTGGACCAGCGAGGTAGGAGCCCCATGGAGACCTTAAAAAGCCGAAACCATCGGGTAAAGTTTCTAAAATTCCTCCGCCTAATAATTCTTTGTTGTCTTTTGATATGGTTTTAAGAATATTAAAAATTATATCGGCTTTTTTTTGTCTTGAAACATGCTTAAGTCCATGTTCTTCTGCTATAGCTAGCAGTTCTTTTGTATTTTTTTGTTTTAATTCTAATGTGTTCATAAGTTTTTAAATTGAATTGTGAAAGGAGTCTGGAATCTCTAAGAGATTACTCTAAATCATTTTAGAGAGATTTAAAAGTTTCTAGTAACTAAATCCTCTAATTCTTCTAAACTGACAGCCCCCATTAAACTGTCTATCATTTCTCCTTCCTTAAAAATCATCAAAGAAGGAATGCTTCTAACATTGTACTGTAAGGCTAATTCTCTATTCGAATCAACATCGACTTTACAGACTGATAAATTCTCAGAATATTTTTCTGATATTTCATCCAGCCTTGGGGCAATCTGTTTACAAGGGCCACACCACTCTGCCCAAAAATCGACGAGCACTAACTTGTTGCTCTGTAACACTTCGCTAGAAAAAGTTTCTTTATCAACTGATATTGTCATAATTTTCTGCGGTCCATCTTGCAAAATATGTAATCACTGAAGATGAACCAGCTCTGAAGAGACTTATTAATGTCTCAGGGATAACATTATGGTCAAATATTTTTTTGTCAATACCCATTTTTAACATTGAGTACTCTCCACTCACTTGATATGCGAAGATCGGAACATTAATTTTTTGATGGAGATCATTAATTATATCCAAGTATGGCATGGCCGGCTTAACCATTACAATATCAGCTCCTTCACTAATATCTAGTAACATTTCTTTATATGCTTCTTTAAGATTCTTTGAATCCATCTGATATGTTTTCTTTGAAATACCATCAGTTTGCTTAGAGCCAATAGCATCTCTAAAAGGACCATAAAAGTTTGAAGCATATTTAGCTGCATAACTTAATAAAATCGTGTCTTTAAAATTATTATCTTCTAAAGAATCTCTTATTTTCCCGATTCTTCCATCCATCATATCGGAAGGAGCAAGAATATCAGCACCTGATGAAGCTAAATTAACAGACATCTGCATTAATGACTCTAGAGTCAGATCATTATCAACTTTACCATCTAATATGACTCCATCATGTCCAGAAGCTGTATAAGGATCTAAAGCTACATCTGTAATAACAACCAATTTAGGGAAACGGTTCTTTATTTCTCTTACAGTTCTGCAAATGAGATTATCTTCCTTCAATGCTTCTGTACCAGAATGATCTTTAATATCACTATCTATGTTAGGAAACAATGCAATTGTATTAATTCCTAATTTTATTAATTCATCTATTTCCGATAAAAGATCATCTCTGGAATAGAGGTACTGACCAGGCATAGTTTTAATTTCTTGCTTCTTTTTTAGGTGCTCACATATAAATAGAGGTTGAATAAGTTTAGATCTATCAATACTGGTTTCAGATACTAGATGTCTGATTGTTTCATTTGATCTTAGTCTTCTAGGCCTAACTCTTGGAAATAGTGTTTTTCGCATGTTATCTTGTATAAGGAGAATAAGTATAACCTAGATAAGATTTTTCAATAGAAATTTCACTTAATTTCTTTATTTCTAGGCACTAGCATAGAATAAAATTAACTATTTTTATTATATAATTGTTGTTAAAATGTAGTTAAATTCATTGAATATGTAGTTAAATTCATCTAAAATTACAAAATGAAAATTTTAATAGTAAATGGTGTAAATCTAAATATGCTTGGTAAAAGAGAGCCAGACTTATACGGTAATGAAACATTAAAGGATCTTGAAAATAGGTTAAATTCACTGAAAAGTGGTGCTGAACTTCATTTTTTTCAAAGTAATTCTGAAGAGGAAATAATAGAGAAAATTCATTCACATAAGAAGGAAAAGTATGATTATGGCATTTTTAACTTTGGAGCACATACACATACTAATATTGCCATAAGAGATGCCATACTTTCCGTGAAGCTTCCTTTTTATGAAGTACATATAAGCAATATTTACGCTAGAGAAGAATTTAGACATCACTCTTTCTTCAGTGATATTGCTATAGGTTCTATTGTTGGATTTGGTCTAGATGGTTATGAATTTGCTTTAAAAAAAATAATAAGGGGGAAAGATGGATCTTAGAAAGATAAAAAAACTTATCGAAATGCTTCAAGAGTCAGATTTAAATGAGATCGAAGTTAAAGAAGGCGAAGAAAGTGTAAGAATTAATAGAAAGAAGGAAAAACATATTGTTCAATCAGTTGCTAAGCAATCTAGCAAGGCAACAAAGTCAGATGATACTGTTGATGCCGATGATTTCACTAATCTCGATGTCATCACTTCTCCTATGGTTGGAACTTTCTATAAAAAACCTGCTCCTGATAAAGATCCATTTGTTCAAGTGGGCCAAGAAGTTAAGAAAGGTGATACTGTCTGCATTATTGAAGCCATGAAAATGATGAATCAAGTCAAATCAGAATTTGATGGAACAATAATTTCTGTTGATGTGGAAGATGGCGAACCAGTCGAATTCAATCAAACCTTAATCTCAATTGAAAGAAACTAAAAAAATACTGATTGCAAATAGAGGAGTAATTGCAATTAGGGCACTAAGAGCTGCTAAGGAACTTGGTTACCAAGTTGCATCAGTCTATTCAACTGTCGATAGAGATCAAAAACATTTAAAACTTTCAGACGAAGCAATATGTATCGGTCCTGGACCTGCTAGAGATAGCTATTTAAATGAAGCTGCAATAATTGCTGCTGCAGAATTAGCAAATGTAGATGCAATATACCCTGGGTATGGTTTTTTAGCTGAAAATGCAGGTTTTGCAGAGAAATGTAATCAATCTGGATTTAAATTTATTGGTCCAAACCCTAAGGTAATTGAAATCATGGGAGATAAAATAAAAGCAAAAGAATTAGTTGCTTCTCTTGGAATACCCATAGTGCCTGGATACTCTGGAGATATTCAATCAAATGAGCAAATTAGGCCAATTGTTAAAGAAATAGGTTATCCCGTAATAGTTAAGGCAACTTCTGGTGGTGGTGGAAAAGGAATGCGTATCGTAAATAATGAAAATGAACTTTGGGATTCTATAGTTAGTGCTCAGAATGAAGCAAAACTAGCATTTGATAATGATAAGGTATTCATAGAAAAGTTTCTTGGTAATCCTAGGCATATTGAAATACAAATATTTGGTGATGGAAACGGTAAGGCTATTCATCTTTATTCAAGAGATTGTTCTTTACAAAGAAAATATCAAAAAATTTTAGAAGAAGCGCCAGCTTCAAATATTCCAAAAGAAAAATTAGATGAAATACAAAATATTTGTGTTAAAGCATGTCAAGAATTAAATTATGAAGGTGCTGGCACATTAGAATTTCTTTATGTAGATGGTCAATTCTACTTTATTGAGATGAATACAAGAATACAAGTCGAACATACAGTAACTGAAATGATTACAGGAATTGATTTAGTGCAATCACAATTAATTTTAGCTTTAGAAGGCGAATTTCAGATAGAACAACATAATATAAAAGTAAATGGTCACGCAATGCAGTGTCGTATTAATGCTGAAGATCCTGAAACTTTTATTCCATCGCCAGGAGTGATAGAAAATGTACATCGGCCAGGTGGATATCATGTAAGGTTTGAATCACAAATATACAGCGGCTATAGAGTTCCTACAAATTACGATTCTTTAATAGCTGAAGTTATAGTTAAAGATAGAGATAGAGACAAAACTATAAATAAAATGAAGATGGCATTAAATGAATTAGTCATAGATGGAATAAAAACTAATAAAGAGCTACATTTGCGTATTCTTGAAGATAGCAAATTCCAAAATGTTGACTACTACATTAAGTACCTGGAAGAAAAATTAATATAAATGAAAATAGAATATAAACATTCAGAGATTGAGAAAGATATCCAATCAAAATGGGAAAAATCTAATGCATTTACAGCAAACATAGATAAGAAAAAACCAAAGTATTATTGCTTATCAATGCTTCCATATCCATCAGGAAACTTACATATGGGGCATGTTAGAAATTATGCAATTGGTGACGCTGTCTCGAGATATAAAAGACTTAAAGGTTTTAATGTTTTACAACCTATGGGTTGGGATGCATTTGGTTTACCAGCTGAAAATGCCGCAAAAGGTAAAAACATACACCCTAAAGAATGGACTGAAAAAAATATAACGAATATGCGTGAACAATTGAAATCACTGGGTTTTAGTTATGACTGGTCAAAGGAATTAAACACTTCGGATATTTCTTACTATAAATTTGAACAAGAGCTTTTTCTTAAATTCTATGAGAAGGGACTTGCTTACCGTAAAAAATCACTTGTGAATTGGGATCCTATTGATAAAACAGTCCTTGCAAATGAACAAGTTATAGATGGCAAGGGATGGCGAACAGGAGCCGAAGTTGAACTAAAAGAAATAGATACCTGGTTTTTAAAAATAACGGATTATGCAGATGAACTAGAAGAAAGTTTATCAAGCATTGACTGGCCTGAGAATGTTATCAATATGCAAAAAAATTGGATTGGAAAATCTAAAGGGGTAGAAATTAGCTTCGCAGCAGATAATGGGGCAAAAATGAATGCTTTTACAACTAGGCCAGATACCTTATTTGGTGTAACGTTTTTTGGTATTTCACCTAATCATCCTATTGTTAAAGAATTGTCAAAAGATAATGAAAATTTAATCAAATTCTTGGCAGATATTAAAAGGATATCATCTGCTGAAGCAGACTTAGCCAAAGCAGAAAAGCTAGGTTTTAAAACTGGAATTAACATTCTTCATCCTATAACAGGTAAAAAAATACCTATATGGATAATAAATTATGTCCTGATGGATTATGGGACAGGTGCGATCATGGGAGTTCCTGGACATGATGAAAGAGATTTTGAATTTGCAAAAAAATATAAAATACCAATAACGCGAGTAGTAGATTCCAATGAAGAACTTCCATATTCTGGTAAAGGGAAACTAATAAATTCACAGGGTTTCGATGGGCTTGATTCAGAAAAAGCTTTTGATGCAGTAGTTAATGAATTAAAAAAACAAAATGCTGCTAAATTTTTATATCAATATAGATTAAGAGATTGGGGTATTAGTAGGCAGAGGTATTGGGGTTGTCCAATTCCAATAATTTATAAAGATGGAAAAGCTATACCTAGTAAGAATCTACCAGTTGAGTTGCCTATATCTCAAGATGGAAGTTATAGCCCCCTTCATCAGAATGAAAAATTTAAAAAAATAGAAGGTGAAGCTAAAAGAGAAACAGACACATTTGACACTTTTATGGAATCGTCTTGGTATTTTGCACGATATACATCAGCTACTAATGAAAAAGAAATCTTTGATAAAAATACAGATTATTGGCTACCAGTAGACCTTTATATTGGTGGCGTAGAGCATGCTATTCTTCATTTACTTTATTCTCGTTTCTTTTTTAAAGCATTGAGAGATATGGGTATAGTTCAAGGAGATGAACCTTTTAAGAAACTTCTAACGCAGGGCATGGTTCTTAAAGATGGTGCAAAAATGTCAAAATCTAAAGGTAATACAGTAGACCCAAAAAAATATGTAGTAGATTATGGAGCTGACTCAATACGAACTTTCATGATTTTTGCTAGCCCTCCTGAACAATCACTTGAATGGTCAGATAATGGGTTAGAGGGATGTCATAAATTTCTTAAGCGACTTTGGAGTCTATCAATAAAGATTAATGAAATTGATGAAAAAAAATTTAAAGAAAATGAAAATAGCCTTCTGAATGATTGTAAGAAATTATTTAAGAAAATAAATGACGACTATGAAAAAAGACTTAACTTGAATACTGTAGTTTCATCCTGTATGGAGATTCTAAATAATATTAATAAACGTTTAGATGACAAGAGCATTAATTGTACAAAAGAAGAGCTTTTTGCTGTCTATGATTTTTTATTGCTAGCCCTATATCCAATAGCTCCACATATCTGCGAAAAACTATATGAAGAAGTATTAAAAAAAGATATTTCAAAAGCAAAATGGCCCAATGATGATTTTTTCAGTGCTGATTTTTCAGATTCAAATTATCTTATCCAAGTTAATGGGAAATTAAGAGCAAATATTTTGATGCCAGTAGACTTAGATGAAGAGCAAGCAAAAGAAATAGCACTAACAAATGAAAATGTATCCAGACATCTAAAAAATAAGAATATAATTAAGATAATTTTTATTAAAAATAAATTAATTAACTTTGTTCATACGTAATTTTATATTTCTAATTATTCTTTCTGGCTGTTCATCTTTCCAGAAAATTAAAGGTACAGTTGATTTTGATGGCACCTTCACAAATTCAGATAAATTTCATTTCAAAAAATGTTTAAGCGAAATAGATGTTGATTTTAAGCTTTATGATTTAAGTGTTGCTGGATTTGCAGAAAACATTACTAGTGAAGGCTTAGAATTTAATACCAAAGTTAATGCTAAATTGTCAGCTGAGATAGATGGTTCAGAAGAAGTATTATATATGGAGTCCTCAAAAGTAAACACGACAAATTATATTTCTAGCAACATGGCAGAAGAAGAAAATAAAAGATTAAGAGAGCTACTGTTAGATGATTTCTGTGCAATTCTATTAAAAAATGCCTGAATCGAGTATTGATATAAATAAATTCTTGGAGTTAAACGAATTCTCTAATAGCAAGTTCTTAATATTTGGCGAAGAGCCTTCCCTAGTAGTTAAAGTAAAAAATCATGTTCTAGCAAAACAGGACTTAAGAATGATAGAAAAAGTGTACTTGAACATGGAACAGGAAGATTTTGAGCAAAACTTCCATCAAGCAGTACTATCTAATAGCCTTTTTAATGAAAAAAAAGCTGTGTTTATAAACTTAGATAAAAATCGTTTAAATAAAGGTTTAATTCAAGCATTTCAAACTATATCTGGAGCAGATACTAATAGTTTCATATTTATTGAGGTTAAAAGTATATCCAGAAAAACTATTTTAAAAGATGTTATTCCAATTTTTGAGTCTAGTAGTCATATTGTTGAGTGTTCAATGACTTACGATTCAAACGTGAAAGATTTCTTGAAAGCAAATCTTCCAAAAATTATAAATGATGAGAAAAATATAAATAATTTAATCAATATGTATGAAGGTAATTTTTCTTTGCTTATTAATGATCTTGAAATTCTTAAGGTGCTTGATTTAAAAAATGAAGAAGAAATCTTAAATGTTTTTAATGATAATGGAATTAGAAAAAGTTCGAGACTAATTGAACATATTAGTAAAAGGGAAACTAAAAAAGCTGTAGAGATCCTTGAATCCATGAAGAGTAATGACAGAAACTCAATTGGTCTACTTATATGGGTTTTAGCTAGAGATTGCCAGGCCTTAAGTTCATTAAAAGAAAGTAAGACTAATCTTAGGTCTTTTAATATTTGGGATAGCCAAGTTAAATGGTATAACGCACTTTCAAAAAGAGTTTCGGTTCGACAAATTAAAGAATCAATTAATAATCTCGATAAAGCAGATAAAAGTCTTAAAGGGATAATTGACGGTGATCCATGGACAAAAGCGAAAGACGTAGTCTTAGAATTATCTGCTTAATTAAATAGAGATTTAATCCAATTCCAGATAATCGCAAATAACCGTTGAAAAAAGCCTAACTCTTCGACTGATTCTAGATAAATTAAATCAGATTCATAAACAATATTATTATCCCCATCAAAAACTTTAACTGTTCCTGCCTTATCCATTGAATTGACAGGAGCAAGTATTGTTGTGTCAGCAGTTACTTCATATCTTAAAGAATCCCTTTGATCTCTCTGCAATGTTAGAACAACATCTTCAGATATTCCTACATTTACATTGTCTTTTTTTCCTGCAATGACTTGGACTGATTTAAGAGGTTCATTTTTTTCAAATAACTTTTCTGTTTTAAAATACCTAAATCCATATACCATTAGATTAGATACATCATTAAATCTTTTATCGTCTTCACTACCCAAGACAACTGCAACTAATCTCATGCCATCTTTGACAGCAGAACCTACAAGACAATATCCAGCTGACTCGGTATAACCTGTTTTGACGCCATCAAAAGTTACACTAGTATTGTCTCGCCATAAAAGTTGATTTCTATTTTTTTGGGCTATACCGGCATAAGTAAAAGATTTCTGAGAATAATGTCTATAGTGATCTGGAAAGTTTTTGATCAATTCTCCTGTTAATAATGCTAAATCATTAGCAGATGTTACATTTAATGGATCAGGCAGACCTGATGCATTATTAAATGAAGTATTCTCCATTCCTAGTTCTCTAGCATATTCATTCATTAAATAAGCAAAATTCTCTTCGCTTCCTGCTACATGTTCTGCCAAAGCTACGCTTGCATCATTACCTGATTGAATAATCATGCCTTTAATTAATTCTGAAACTGGTACTTTAGTACTCTCTCTAATGAACATCCTCGACCCAGGTGTTTTCCATGCATTTATTGAGATCTTTGGAGTATCAGTTAAATCTATAAAATCTTCTTTTATATAATCAGCAACAACATAGCTTGTCATAAGTTTTGTTAAGCTAGCAGGTTCAACAGGAGCGTCAGCATTAAAACTTGCTAAAACTTTTTTGGTATTTGGTTCATAAAGGATATAACTACCTACACCTAAATCAGGTGGGTTCGGTATTGCAGCAGATAAATTAATACTTAGAAAAGTTAGAAATATAAATTTGGTCTTATTCATAAAATTTCTTTGATATTTCCATTGCAAGCTGATGGACAGCTAAAGCATATTTACTACTTCGATTATATTTAGTTATAACCCTAAAATTGTCAAACCCTAAATAAAGTTTAGTTAAATCTTTTTGTTGAACAAGAATCGGTGAAATTAAAGATAAGTATTCTTCCTCAAAATTAAACCCAGCTTTCTTTAGCTCATCAGCGTAAATTTTTGTTCTAAAATTATTAAGATCAAATGGGAAATCTAGTTCATCTATCTGATCTTCGTCTAAGTTAGTGAACTCTCCTTTAAAATCAATTTGAATTGCAGCAGTTTTTCCTTTTATCCAGCCGTTAGCTTGCAAGTAATTAGCAACACTTGCAATACCATCTTCCTTAGACCCCAATAAATCAACAATACCATTAAGATCATAATCCACACCATACGCATTGTAGCTAGAAGGTATAAACTGGCCTAGACCTATTGCACCAGACCATGAACTCTTTATTTTTTTTGGATTTAGATTATATCTTTTAGATAAAATGAATAGTTGTATCAGTTCTTTTTGCCAAAAATTACTATTTGGTTCAAATGCTCTTGTAAAAATTGTGTCTAATGGATTATAAGAGCCGTAATAACTACCATAATTTGTTTCCATTCCAATTATTGAAGCAATATAGAATTTTGAAACTCCAAAATCTTTTTCAGCTGATTCAAATATATCAATATGTTCTTTCAAAAACATAACTCCATTATCAATTCTTCTAGAAGTCACTCTCTTGCTCAAATAATCATCCCATGTAGCTTTTACTTCTGGCTGGTTACTTCTTGCTTGAACTGCCCTATTAGATGGCTCAGCATCTTTTAGATAATTTATTATTTCCTCTCGACTTAGATCTGAGCTTTCTACTGCCATATCTATAAATTCTTGTATGTCGGCTCTTTCTAAAATTTCTGAAGAAACATTAATTGAAAAGAACAATAAGAACAGTCTTATCATCTTAAAAAATTCCTGGATGAAAAAATTAAACCAATCATTATTGAAAAGCATAACAGAGATGACCCTCCCTTAGTAAAAAAAGGTAATGGAAGACCCACTACAGGGATTAAGCCACTGACCATTAAAATATTTAGTAAAAAACTAAATCCTATAACTAAACAAAAGTAAGTCCCTAGAAAATATGGAGATAGATCATCAGTGAGTCTTTTTTGTTCCATTGATATAACTGTTGTTAATACTATAAAAAGGCCAAGCAGCATAAAAATAGATAAAACACCTAAAAAGCCAAATTGTTCTGCATAAATTGAAAAAATAAAGTCTGTATCAGCTTCAGGCAAAAAATTAAATTCATTCTGTTTGCTATTTAGGAAGCCTTCTCCAAGTAAACCACCTGAACCAATACTTATTTCAGACTGCAATATATTCCATTTTTCAGATAAATTTTGATCAGAGGAAAACCAGCTAACTATTCTACTTTTTTGATATGTAGTTAAACCAAAACTATAGATGATCGGAGATAATAAGATTCCAAATCCTGCCATACCAACAAAATAAAATTTATTCATACCACATATAAATAAAAGCATCAGTCCTAACAGTATGTAAACTAATCCTGTTCCAAGGTCTGGTTGGATAATTATTGGGATAGCAGAAATAAATAGGACTGCAAGCAGAAAGAGTGTCCTAAAAGTATTAAATTGAAAACTATAAAACCTTAGATACTGTATGACAAATAACGCAAATGTTATCTTCATAAATTCTGAAGGTTGAAGACTTAAAAAACCAAAATCAAGCCATCTTTTTGAACCTTTTACTTCACTACCTAAAAATTCTACGCTTAATACAATAATAATATTTAAAAGAAACAATACCCAGCCGACAGAAAGTATGCGATTGAGATTTATTTGATTAAAGATCAATGTCACCAGTAAAATCGCGAAAATGCTTATCAATAAAAATCTAAAAAAATAATAAATATCTATTGAGGTCACAGAATAAACTGTAAGAGAGCCGACAAGTATTATTAAGGCTAAAGAAACGATTATTGTTGCAGTTCGAAGATCAAATATCATCAATCAACTCCTCTAATACATCTCTAGCAATTGGGCCTGCGACCCTCCCTCCACTCTCACCATTCTCAACAATGACAGCAATTGAGTATCTTGGATCATCAAAAGGAGCATATCCGATAAATATTGCATGGTCCCTAAGATTAATATTTTTTCTTACTTCGTCATATTCTTCTCTTGAATTAATATCAACGACCTGAGCAGTACCGCTTTTACCAGCTAGATTTAAATTGCCAGCTTTAATTCTGTAGCCTGTTCCATTAGATGAATAAACAACATCAATTAATGCCTGATTTAATTTCACCCAATCAGCTTCTTGGATTTCAACATCTATTGAGAAATCTAATTCATTCTTTCTAACTAAATAGGGAAGCTTATATTGTCCTTTTGATGCTAACATTCCGGCAATTAATGAAAGGTGCAATGGAGTAGTCAACATATAGCCTTGTCCAATACCTAAATTTATAAAATCTCCTTTGAAAAGATCTTTACCAAAATTTTTTCTTTTCCATGCATCATCGATTAAAGGACTATATTGATGTGGATAGCAATCCTCACATAACTTTGAGCCAAATGAAGAAGATTTTAGTAATTCAACAAATTTAGATTTTTCATACTTTACGGATAAATTCATAAAAAATGGATTTGAACTTTCTACAAGTGCTTTATTTAAATCTGTATATCCATGACCACCTTCTTTCCACGCATTAAAAACTCTTTGCTCTTCTTCAAATCTAAAGAATCCATCATCAAATATTGTCTCGTCCCAACTTGTGTAAGAATTGCTAATAGCAAAGGTCGCAAATAAAGGTTTTATGGAAGAACCGGGAGGATATAAGCCCATAAATGCTCGATTGAAAAGAGGCCTTGAAGAATCATTCAAAAGTTCTTGATATTGAGAACTAGATATACCTCTAAGATCATTAGCGCTTATAGATGGTGTACTCACGGCAACTGGGATACTAAAGTCCTTTAAATCAATTACAACAATTGAACCTTTATTTCCTTGCATTAATTCATACGCTAATTTTTGAGCTTCATAATCTATAGAGATTATAATTTCATTCCCCTCTGAAAATGGCTCTTCACCAGTTATAACTCTTCTATCGCCTCTGGCATTTCTTTGAAAGAATTTTTTTCCATGCTTGCCTTGCAATTCATTTTCATACACCCTCTCAATGCCTGATTTACCTACTTTTCTCCATAATTTAGAATCATAATCATCAATCCTGGTAGAAAAGTGAGCGGCATCAGATTCAGTTAGATATCCCATATGTCCGAGTACATGAAAAAACGATGGATGAGGATCATACTGTCGCTCATAATCTTCAATAATAGAAAAGCCTGTTAAGTCTTCTCCTCTTACCAGAAATTTAGCTAATTCTTCTTGTCCTAGTTTTGTTAGAACAACTTCAGAACGTCTAAATTTCAATGACTCTTCTACTCTTGATTTAATTTCCTCAAAACTTGTTCTATCAGAGAATATATTTGAAAAAGCTTGTATAGATTTTTCGCTTGGTTTTTGTTCCAGATCTATGGCAATTGAATATACCTTTCTATCTTCTGCAAGAACTATGCCATCTCTCGATAAAATTCTTCCTCTTTTAGGGTAAATATATTCAAAGTCATTTATATTTTGTTCTCTTAGATCTCTTAGCTCTGTTCCTTTAATAGCCTGTAAATAAAAGAACCTTCCAGTAGATATAACTAGGATTATGATAAAGATGGAAAGAAGAAGTCTTGTTCTCCCTCGGTATATTGCGAATCTATTATCTTTCAATTTTGGTGATAAGGATGGTTAGTATATATACACTGTGCTCTATAAATCTGCTCTAGTAGCATTATTCTAAAAATTTCATGAGAAAATTCCATATCAGAGAAAGAAATTAATTTCTTAGCTTGCATCTTTACATTAGCACTTATTCCAAATGCCCCTCCAATTATTAAGTGTATCGTCTTGTTCTGTGAAAAAATAAGTTTTGAAAAATTTTGTGAATCAAATTTTTCTCCTTCTTTATCAAAACAGTAGTATAGATCGCTATCTTTTAATTCTTTCATTATGAGCTCACCCTCATGATTTATTATTTCTTTATTAGAGCTAAATTTTTTTTTGTGAGATAAAGGAATAATGTTGATATCTATAAGTTGTTTCATCCTTTTAATTAAATCATTCTCAAAATCTTGAATATATTTTGTTTTGTTATTTTTAATATAAATTAAATTTAATTTAATCACTTTTTGCTCGATTCCATAATGATTCAAGATCATAGTGATCTCTTGAATCTTCAGTCATTATGTTTACTAGAACATCACCGACATCAATTAGAATCCACTCATTTGATTCTGTCCCTTCTGTCCCTAAGACTTTAATCTTATTGTCTTTTAAATTATCAATAACCTTTCTTGCTATAGACTGTATATGCCTATTAGAAGTTCCTGTGCCAATTAAAATATATGACGTAAAAGAAGAGATCTTCTCAACTTCAAAAATATTTATATTCTTGGCTTTTAATTCATCTAGGGCAGACGCACATAAATCCTTGATCTGTTTTGAGGGATTAGATTTTTGCACCATTTAACTGAATTATAATGCTTAAATTAAAGAATCAAGAATAAGAGTTTGAAAACCATCAAAATTTTTATTTCCACACATTAAGATAGTTTTTTTAGATTTTTCTTTTTTTAAGAGATTATTAATTATATCTTTGGTAAGGGGTTTAGCGCTCATTCCAAATTTTTTTTCTTGCTCTTCACTTGCACTTACTACATAAGAAGAGTTTTCTTTGAAGATTTCAATTAGAGCATCATCATGTATGCCCTTCCTCATGGAATTCGAGGCTAATTCTACTATTAAAGTTATATTTTGGTTTTCTTCTTTTGCAATTTTAAGTGTCTCTTTTATTGCAGTTGGGTGATGTGCAAAATCATCAATTAATCTAAAGTGCTCGCTATCATAAATAATGTCATACCTTCTTTTTACGCCCTTATAATTTTCTAGAGATTCTCTGACTTTATCCTCAGAAATAATGCCTTCAAGCCCTTTAATTGCCATATTTCTATTAATATCGTAGATATTTTTTGTTCCTGCATCGAAAAAAACCATTTGGGCCTCAATATTCTTATTGGCTTTAATCTCATTCTGAAAAGATTTCCTTATCCCTGCAGAATTGATATAAATAACTGATTCTTTCGGTAGTTCTTGTGTAAGTTCCATAAAATTCTGTTCTATCTGACCTACATTTTCATATATGTCTGCATGATCAAATTCTATATTATTGATAAGTAAAATTTCTGGCTTGTAGTGAAAAAATTTGGGTTTTTTGTCGAAATAAGCAGTGTCATATTCATCTGCTTCAATAATAAAGTAATCAGAATCTGTTAAATTCCAAGAATTATTTAAATCCTTTGGAATTCCTGCTACTAGATAGCTTGGATTCTCATTATTATCGATCAAAGCATGAGTAATCATTGAGGTAACCGATGTTTTGCCATGAGTACCAGAAACAGCAATGACCTTCTTATTTTTAAGTACATTTTTATATAGCCAATTTGGTCCAGAAATAATCTTATCTTCATTCTGCAATATATTTTCCATGATTTCATTGCCGCGAGAAATTGTGTTACCAATCACATATAAGTCAGCAAAATCATAATTTTTAGCTACATACCCTTCTGAAAAGTTAATTCCTGAACTCTTTAATTCTATCGACATTGGAGGATAAACTTTATCATCAACACCTAAAACCTCATGGCCTTGATGCTTTGCCATCTGAGCAAGATTGCCCATGAAGGTCCCAGAAATTCCAAGAAAAAAAATTTTCATACTTTTAGTTATAATAAAGGGAGTATAAGATAAGTGGCATGAAAAATGCATTTTATGCTCAGTCAGGCGGAGTTACCTCAGTAATTAATTCTTCAGCCTTTGGCCTATTTTCTGAGCTTAAAGAAAAAGTCCCTGAGGCAAATATCTATGTTGGAAAGAATGGTATTGTTGGATTAATTGATGATGAAGTTTATGACCTAAATAAATCAAAAAAACCACTTGAACTTCTACTGGATTCTCCTGGAGGTATGTTTGGATCTTGTAGATATAAGCTCCCAGAAAAAGAAGACGAAAAGTTCTATCAAGATTTATTTAAACAATTAGATAAATATTCTATTGGTCATTTTTTTTATAATGGAGGGAATGATTCAGCAGATACTTGTTATAAGATTTCTGAAGCTGCTAAAAAGTTAAATTATTCCCTTAATGCAATTGCCATACCTAAGACTATAGATAATGATCTAGCAATCACTGATAACTGTCCTGGTTTTGGCTCAGTTGCTAAATATATTGCGACTTCAGTTAAAGAAGCATCCTTAGATATAAAATCAATGTGCAAAACATCTACTAAAGTTTTCATTCTTGAAGTAATGGGCAGACATGCTGGTTGGATAGCAGCTGCAGCTGAGTTAGCTAATGATAATGAAAATACTTATGTGCATAAAATATTGATTCCCGAAATTCCATTAAATGAAGAGGCTTTTCTTGCTGGAGTACAAAAAGATGTAGAAGAGTTCGGGTATTCAGTAATAGTAGCTTCTGAAGGTTTAAAAAATCAAAATGGTGAATTTTATTCAGCATCAGATAAAAAAGATTCATTTGGCCATAATCAACTTGGTGGTCTTGCGCCAAAACTTGCTAATCTAATCAATAAAAAGCTTAATTATAAATACCATTGGTCTGTTTCTGACTATTTGCAAAGAAGTGCGAGACATATTTCTTCTAAAACTGATATTGAGCAAGCGATCTCTGTTGGAAAAGCTGCAGCAAATATGGCCTTGAACAATAAAAATGGATTTATGCCCGTAATATGCAGAAATAGTAATAGCCCATATTCATGGAGCATAAAGGAATCTGAGCTTATGCATATCGCAAATAAAGAAAAAACTGTTCCTGCAAATTTTATTTCTGAAGATGGTTTTAGAATTTCTCAAAATGGTGTTGATTACTTAAAACCATTAACAATTGGTGAGAGTTATCCTAAATATCGAGATGGTATTCCAGTTTATGAGCAACTGGATTTACATTTAGCTAAAATTTAAATCAGATACTTTCTTTTTTAATAAATCTATAAGTTCTTCTTTCTCTTCTTCATTTAAAAATGATCCAATTTCTATTTTCTCATTACTAGATTTGAGGTATAAAACTTTTTTTGAATTATTTTCCTCAACTAAAAACTTTGATAAGAATCTATCGAAGATTATTTTTTTATCGTCTTTTTCTATTTTTACATATAGTTTATCGAGGTGAAGAGCCTGCTTCTGGTTTAACCACTTACGATTGATTCTTAAGATTAAAATGAGAGCTAAAACTTCTATTCCTGCAAAAGGAAGTATCATTGTTGCTCCGATAAAGAAAAAACCAATCCCAAAAGTAAGGCAAATTAAAGACAAGAAACCAAAAAAAACTAAGTTCTCATTAATAGAAGAAGATTTATTTGGTGCAAGATCGATACTTAATGAATCTCCCTTGGTTTCTGCTTTAAACATCAAAATGTAATATAGGGCCGTTCCCAGAACCGAAGTTAGGTGCAGATGAAATACCTTTTTGCACATAATTGATTGCTTTCTGAACAGATTTATTTAAATCATTGTCATGTCCAATCAAACAAGCAATAGAACTGGCGAGACTACAGCCAGTGCCATGGGTATTCTTTGAGTTTATTTTTTTTGATTCAAAACGATTAACTTTCTTATCTTCTTGAATTAAAACATCTGTAATTAAGTCACTACTTGAATGCCCTCCTTTAACCAATACATTTCTGGCTCCTAATTCGAGTATTTTAAAAGCTGCTTTAATCTGATCATCCACATTTGTAATTTTTGTATTACTTAGTAATTCAGCTTCATATAAATTTGGGGTAATTAAAAATGATTTTGGTAAAAGACATTCTTTAATCACGGAAATACAATCTTCAGCTACTAAAGTATCTCCAGATGTTGCAACCATCACAGGATCCATAATCAATCTATAATCTTGAACTTTATTGGCTATCATTTTAATTAAACTCTTATCTGCAAGCATTCCAGTTTTAATTACATCAGGTTTTAGGTCATCTAGAACAGAGTTAATCTGTGAATCTACATGATCTATTGGTAATGGCAATATTGCTTGTACACCTTTAGTATTTTGTGAAGTTACTGCTGTTATTGCAGTCATTGCATAGCCTTTAAAATAAGTCACTGCCTTTATATCCGCTTGAATGCCTGCCCCACCACTAGAATCTGAACCAGCAATTATTAAGATTTTAGGTATTTTATATTTTTGCATTAGTTTATAAATTGTAATTTAATTGTTTATCTTGAACTTATATTGCAGAATACTCTCTAATTTAGGAAGAATGAAGTTTTATATTAAATTTTTATTACTTATATTGACGTTTAACGTTACTGCCAATGATTTACTTTCTATTTATCAAGAAGCTTTAGAAAAAGATCCTGATTTTAATGCAAAAAAAGCTGATCTAAAAATTTCAAAAGAGTATTTGAATCAGGCAAGATCTGGCTTATTACCTCAATTAAGGTTCTCCGCTTCAACAAATTGGAATGAGTATTATCAGGAACGAATCCTACAAAATGATTACAACACATTTAGTTATAACCTAAATTTAAGTCAGCCTATTTTCAGACTTGATTCTTGGTTTGTTACAAGACAAGCAAAACAAAACTACGAGGCAGCTGAAGCAAGGTTTGCTTATCAACAACAAGATTTAATGATTAGAGTAACCCAAGCTTACTTTAAGGTTTTATCTGCAAAATCAACTTTAAAATCTGCTGAAGCAACTGAAAAAGCACTAAATAATCAATATCAAGCAGTTACACAAAGGTTTAATTCAGGGGCTGCATCTAGAATAGAATTAGCTGAAGCCAAATCTGCCTATAATAGAGCTCAATCTGATCGAGTTCTTGCAGAAGGCAATGTGGATATAAGTTTTGAAGAACTGAATTCAATTGTTGGCAGACAAGTAAGAATGGTCACACCTCTTAACCAAGAGAATGAATTTATTGCGCCCTTAGAAGAAATTGATTCCGAAGTTAATAAAGGTAGAGTTGCTAATTACTTAATAATTGAAGCTAAAAATAGGCTAGAAGCTGCTGAGTCAAATACAAGTTCAAAAACAGCTAACTTTTTACCGAAAGTTGATCTAAATGCAAATGCAAGTAGAAGAACTTCTAAACAATATACTTTTGATGGAGTTGAGTCAGATTTTGAATTACCTTTTTCAATACCAACTGAAACTGAAAATAGAGCGTTCTCTATACAATTTTCTATGCCACTTTTCACATCAGGTCTCAATAGTTCCCAACGCAGACAAGCACTATTACAGGAAGTTAAGTCTGAAGAACAAATGATATTAATAGAAAGAAGTGTAGTTCAACAGATAAGAAGCTTGTATACCGCGTTAAAAACAGCTGAATTAAATATTGTCTCATTAAGAACAGCTGTTGATAGCTCAAAAGATGCCTTAGAAGCAACAAGACTAGGATATGAATTAAGTTCAAGAAACTTAATAGATTTACTACAAGCTGAAAGAAATTACTCTGAAACTCAAAATAGACTTTCTCAAGCAATATATGGTTTTATTGTCACATCATTACAATACAAACAAGCTATTGGCACATTGAGACCAGAAGATATTGTTAAAATAAACGAGCAATTTAATTAAGTGCCCGAACTTCCTGAAGTAGAAACCACAAAAAGAGGAATTGA
>CAJWAI010000014.1 GCA_913020145.1 uncultured Gammaproteobacteria bacterium
CTCCTGCTGAAGAAGCACCAGCTGAGGAAGCTCCTGCTGAAGAAGAAGCTCCTGCTGAAGAAGCACCAGCTGAGGAAGCTCCTGCTGAAGAAGAAGCTCCTGCAGAAACTAAATCAGAAACAGAAGAAAATAAAAATCAGTAATAAGTCTCTAGTTCCAATTGGTAAATTTGGTAAAACTCACGGCCTGAATGGAGAAATAAAATTAATTTCATTTTGTCATCCAGCTGAAAATATTCAGAATTTCAAAAATTTCTTTATCAATCATGAAAAAGTTCAAATTACTTTCAAAGCACAAAATTCAAACAATATCTTAGTAAAGATAAACGACATTAATTCCATTAATGAGGTCAAGGAGTTTGTGAATAAAGAAATTAGTGTACCAAGAGAAGATTTTCCAGAAACTAATGATAGTTCAATTTATTGGAATGATCTTGTAGGATGCAGCGTTAAAGATTTAAATGAAAAAGATCTCGGAAAAGTTATGAAGATTGAAAATCATGGAGCTTCAGACCTACTATTCATAAAAGAATCTAATGAAGAAATTATCATTCCAATTGAAGATAATTTTTTTAAAAAATTTGATAATGAAAATAAATTAATTATTGTTGATTGGGAACAAGAATGAATATAAATGTAATATCAGTGTTTCCAGAAATCATAGAAGCTTCTATGCATGGACTAACAGGAAAAGCTTTTAAGGAAAAAAAAGCTAGCCTGGAATTATTTGATTTAAAAAAGTTCTCAAAAACAGAATATGGAAGTGTCGATGATTCTCCATATGGTGGCGGGGAAGGTATGGTTATATCTGCCGAACCCTTGGCTGACTGTTTCAAAAAAATTGATACACCTGGACATGTAATTTATCTTACCCCTCAAGGAAAAAATTTTAATCAAAAAAAATCCCTAGAATTATCGAAACATGAAAACCTAACTTTTATTTGTGGAAGATATGAAGGCATCGATCAAAGATTTATTAATAATTTTGTTAATGAAGAAATATCAATCGGAGATTATGTTCTAAGTGGTGGTGAAATAGCAGCATGCGTGGTTATCGACACAATTCTTAGAAACATTGAAGGAGTAATAGGAAATAAGGAATCTGTTTCTAGAGATAGCTTTTCAGATGGAAAATTAAAAGGACATGTATACACTAGGCCAAAAGAATTCAAGGGTGAACATGTTCCTGAGCTATTACTTTCTGGTAACCATAAGAAAATAGAGGAATGGAAGCTAGCCAACAGCCTTTGGGTGACTAAACAAAAACGACCAGATTTATTTAAACAAATACAACTTTCTGAAGAAGAAATGATATTATTACGGCAGTACGAAGATCAAGTTAACAAAAAAACACATAAAAATGACTAAAAACGTAATTGAAAAAATAGGCAAAGAACAACTTCAAGATCATCCTGAATTTAGAACAGGGGATACAATTGAAGTTAAGGTTAAAGTTACAGAAGGTGAAAGAACTCGTCTTCAAGCATTTGAAGGCCTCGTAATTAGTAAGAAAAATAGAGGTATAAATTCATCTTTTATTGTTAGGAAGATCTCAAATGGAGTTGGTGTTGAAAGAACTTTTCAAACACATAGTCCTTTAATCGGCTCTATTAAAGTCAAGAGGAAAGGCTTGGTCAAACAGTCTAAGTTGTACTACATTCGTGAAAGATCTGGAAAATCTGCTAGGATTAAAGAAAAAATTACTTAGTGCAATCAGAATCTAGATTATTAGTTGAAACATTTATCGACTCATTGTGGTTGGAGAAAAACCTTTCCCAAAATACACTAGATTCTTATAAAAATGATCTGAATAAATTTGGTTTATTTATTGAAAAAAACGATAAATCGGTCTTGAGGGCTGATCATTTATTGATCCTGTCCTATTTGAGCTATCTTTTAGATAAAGGCTTTTCATCAAAAACTATATCAAGAAATATTTCTTCATTAAAAGGCTTCTATAAATATTTAATTTCTACTAATCAAGTATCTAGTAATCCAACTACTAATATAGATGCTCCAAAATCAGGGTTTTTTCTTCCTACAACACTTACAGTTGAAGAGACACAGAAAATTTTAGATGCTCCATTTGAAGATAAGCATATTGAACTGAGAGATAAGGCTATGCTGTATACCTTGTATGCAACAGGAATGAGAATAAGTGAGTTAGTAAGTCTTGGAATACATAACATAGATTTAACAAGAGGTTCTGTTCAGGTAATGGGCAAAGGTGGAAAAGAAAGACTTATTCCTTTAACAGAGCAGGCAGTAAAAATGATTAAGCTTTACCTTTCTCACTCAAGAGAGAAACTGAGCAAAGGCAAAGATCATACAAACATATTTGTTTCAACGCATGGAAAACAAATCACCAGACATAGCTTCTGGCATAGAATTAAAATTTATATTGAAAGGGCAGAAATAAATAAAGATGTTCACCCGCATACTTTGAGGCATGCATTTGCTACACATATGCTAAATAATGGAGCAGATCTAAGGTCAGTTCAGTTACTTTTAGGACACTCAGACCTGGCAACGACTCAAATTTACACACATGTCGCGCAAGAAGAAGTGCAAAACATGCATAAAAAACACCATCCAAGAGGTTAGCCTATGCAAAGACTTATAAAATTTTTACTCTTAATTAACTTTATTCTTTTTTCTGAAGATGATGTAAAGAATAGTATTCAAGAGATTCTTCCTTCTGGATTTGAAATAAACTTTATTGAAAAATCTGAAGTCAAAAACTTTTACGTAGTTAATGTACTAAATAATCAGATTTTGTATGTTTCTGATGACTATAAATTCGTTTTTGCTGGCGACTTAATAGGTATTGGAGACGAAGGTATAGTGAGCATCAACAATAAGTATAAAACAAAGCTGACTGCGAAAGTCATGGCAACTATTAAGCCAGAAGAATCAATAGATTTTGTATCAGAGAATGAAAAGTACAAAATAAAAGTTTTCACTGATATTTCCTGTGCTTATTGTCGATTATTTCATAGTGAAATTGAAAAATATCATGAAAAAGGTATCACAATTCAATACTTGGGCTTTCCAAGAGATGGTGTGGAAGGTGATGTATTCAATAATATGCAAAGCGCCTGGTGCAGCAATAATAAAAAAGAATCTTTAACAAAATTAAAACTTGGAGAGGAAATTGAAAAAAAATTATGTCAAAATCCGATAAAAGAACACTTTAGAAAAGGAAGTTTGATAGGAATTACAGGAACACCAACTATTGTTTTGGATGATGGCAGAAAATTTTCAGGCTATATTCCAGCGGGCGATTTAATTGAACTTATAGAGAATGGATAAAGCTGAAATACTGCTAATATTAAATAAGACATCTGACAAAGTAGATAGTCTTAGGGGGTTCCTTTGACCCTGGAAAACTTCAATCAGAATTAGATAAATTAGAGACTGAATTACAAGATCCTGAAATCTGGAAAGATCATAAAAAACTAAATTCTTTAAATAAAGAAAAATCAGCAGTAGAAACAAAGTTAAATGAATTTAAATCCCTTGATGACAAATTTAATGAAATTAAAGATTTAATTAATATTTCGATAGAGTTAGGTGAAGAGGAGGAACTTGAATCTCAACATATCTCTTTGATAAACATAGATGCAGAAATAGACTCATTGGAAACAAAGAAATATTTTTCAAAGAAACATGATTTAAATAATGCTTTTATCGATATTCAGTCAGGCTCGGGCGGTACTGAAGCTCAAGATTGGGCTGAAATGCTATTTCGAATGTATTCTAGGTGGGCAGAGGACATGAACTTTACAATAAAGATTGAAGAATACTCTGTTGGTGACGTTGCGGGAATTAAAAGCGCTAGCATGCACATTAGCGGTAATTATGCTTATGGCTGGCTAAGAACAGAGACAGGGATCCATAGGCTAGTAAGAAAATCTCCTTTTGACTCTGGAAATAGAAGACACACTTCATTTGCAGCAGTTTTTGTTTCTCCTGAGTTGGAAGATGATGTTGAAATACAGCTAGATATGTCCAAAGTAAGAATTGATACATATAGAGCTTCTGGTGCAGGAGGGCAGCATGTGAATAAAACAGATTCTGCAGTACGTCTTACTCATATTCCTACAGGTTTGGTTGTGCAATGTCAGTCTCAAAGATCACAACATCAGAACAAAGATAGAGCAATAAAACAGCTTAAATCGAAATTATATGAAGTTGAATTACAAAAAAAAGAAGAAGAAATTAAAAAAATTGAAGACGCAAAAACTGATATTGGTTGGGGCAACCAAATAAGATCTTATGTCCTCGATCAATCTAGGATAAAAGATATTAGAACCAAACATGAGGAAACAAATACGCAGGCAGTATTAGATGGTAAAATTAACAACTTCATCAAAGAAAGTTTAAAAAATGGATATTAAAGAATTAACAAAAGTTCAGAAAGATAGAGAAGATAAATTAAAAAAGTTGAGATCAGAAGGCTTTAACTTTCCAAATGATTTCGAGAAGAAAGACCAAATTGGAGATTTGGTAGAGAGTTATGGCTCTTTAACCAAAGATAAACTTGCATCAAAGAAAGTAGCAGTTAAAACAGCAGGCAGAATCATACTTAAAAGAGTCATGGGTAATGCTGCTTTTATGACTTTTGAAGACTCAACAGGAAGGATACAGACTTATTTCTCTAAAGATAACTTAGCTAAAGAGCTCGATTCAGTAAAAGAACTTGATATGGGAGACATAATTGGTGTGGAAGGCTCACTATTCAGAACCAAGACAGATGAGCTGACGATAGAAGTTAAAAAGATTAGATTGTTAACAAAATCATTAAAACCTATGCCTGAAAAACATAAAGGATTAACTGATATAGAGACAATCTATAGACAAAGATATGTTGACTTGATGAGTAACCCTGATTCGAGAGAGCTTTTTATAAAGAGAAATAAGATTATTCAGTCTATGAGAAAAAATCTAGAAGAAGCAGGATTTTTAGAAGTTGAAACACCTATGATGCATCCTATTCCAGGCGGTGCTAATGCAAAACCATTTGAAACACACCACAATGCATTAGACAAGCAACTATTCTTAAGAGTTGCACCAGAGCTTTATTTAAAAAGATTGCTGGTTGGTGGATATGAAAAAGTCTTTGAAATTAATAGAAATTTTAGGAATGAAGGCATATCAACAATTCACAATCCTGAGTTTACAATGCTGGAATTTTATGAGGCTTACGGAGAGTTAGGCAGGACAGCTAAACTAATACAAAAGCTTGTACAAGATAGTGTTTTAGCAGTTAATGATTCGTTAAATATATCCTACGAAGATAAACCTTTAAACCTAAAAGAAGATTTTAAGATTGTTGCACTGAAAGATTTAGTCAAAGAAAAGCTGGGTCTACCAAGTCTTGATACTAAAGATGAAATTTTTAGTGCAGCCAAAGAGAACAAACTAAAATTACACAAGAGTTGGGGTTGGGGCAAAGTATTATTAGAACTATTTGAAGCATTTGTAGAAAAAGATCTATGGGAACCTACCTTCGTTAAAGATTACCCATATGAAGTATCACCGTTATCTAGAAGGAAAGATGATAATGATGACTATACTGATAGGATGGAGCTTTTTATTGCCGGGAGAGAGTTTTCTAATTTTTTCTGTGAGCTTAATGACCCACATGATCAGGAGCAGAGATTCACTGACCAAGTAGAGCAAAAGAAAGCAGGAGATAGTGAGGCAATGTTCTTTGATGATGACTATATAAATGCCCTCCAGCATGGCATGCCACCAGCTGTAGGTGTAGGAATAGGCATTGATAGACTAATCATGCTTGCTACGGATAGACGTTCAATTCGCGATGTAGTTTTTTTCCCAACTCTCAAATAAATTGAACAGGCTCTATATTTTTTTAGCTTTAATTTTTGTAACTGCTTGTGGTGGAGGAGGTGGATATTCAGCTCCAGAACCAGCACCCACACCAGCACCCACACCAGCACCCACACCAGCACCCACACCAGCACCCACACCAGCACCCACAGGTATATTTGAGATGGATTCAAATTGTCCAACACATATTCAAGAAGGATTTCTAGATGTAAGTGAAGCTCCTGGTCCTGGAGAAAGTTATGACATGATGCCAAGACTTCAGGTTACTTGTGTTGATGGAGATTTAATCGTTAATACAAATTCAGTTCCACACTATAACTTTATTCCCATGACACCAAATGATTTGGTGGAGAGAGATGAAGAGTGGCGAGTTCCGCTAGAGCCTTCCATAGACCCTAATGGGCCTACAAATATAGGTTATACCAGTTCCGTAGTGCTGGGTTACATGGGCTTCACTAATACTGGACTTTACATTTTTGGACCTACAGAAGCAGCAAACCCACCTAATCAAGCATACGGCGACCCTGTATACAATAATATATTGGATGATTGTGGTGGCCATACAGCTTTTGCTTACCATAACCATTATTTAAATATTCGTTGCTTTAATCCTAATGGACTTACAGCTAATCCAGGAACTGATCCTCAACCAGAAATTATTCATTATTCAATTATTTTAGGTTTTGGTCCTGATGGTTTTCCTATCTTAGGTCCTGATGAGTACGCAAATAACGATGGAGTCAATACGGTCAGACCCGAGAGTAGCTATCAATTAATTTCTGGTCAGAATCCTCAGATGCATGTATGGGATGCATATGAATACGTCGAACAAAATAATCCAGATATTTATCTAGATGAATGTAATGGCCATAGTCATGAAAACCCACATGGTTACGAATACCATTACCATGCAACAGAAGATTTTCCTTACATATATGGATGTATAAAAGGTAGTCCCACTCAATTAGGAGGCAATTAGGTTATGAGAAAAATCTTTCTACTTTTAGCAACCTCATCAGCTCTATACGCAGAGGTAATTGAAACTTTTTATCAAACTGGAGAACTAAAAGAACGCTACAACTTAAAAGATGGAGTTAGAGATGGTATTTACACAAAATGGTATTTGAATGGGCAAATTGGCAGACAAGCTAACTATAAAATAGGAATTATGAATGGTGAGCTTAAAACTTGGTATCCCAATGGCATTGTCAAAGCAACCTATCCTATAGTCTCGGGAAAAATTGAAGGAACAGCAAAGTATTATGACAGTGATGGGAACTTAAGCTGGCAAGTTTATAGTGGAAATAGACCAGATTCAGAAAATAGTCTTGATCTTAGTAATTGGTGCTTAAATTAGATCTTTCACGAGATCTTTCTCTTCTAGAAGTTCGTTCGCGGTGATAGCAATCTTTGATTTTGCAAATTCACTTAAGCTGAAGTCTCTTACAATTTCTATTTTTCCATTACCATCTGATAGCAATGGAAAGCCAGAGAAAATTCCTGCTGGTATATCATAACTACCATCACTCATAATAGCCGCATTAAATACATCACCTGACCTTGTTGGATGTTCAACTGCTTTAACTGTATCGCATGCAGCTCTAGCTGCAGATGAAGCAGATGAGGCACCTCTCGCTTCAATAATTTCTGCGCCTCTTTTTTGTATTTTTGGTAAGAATTTATCTTCAACCCAGGAATGATCATTAATTTGCTCATAAGCATTTTGACCATTAACAATAGTATTTTCTAAATCTGGAAACATAGTAGGACTATGATTGCCAAATACTGCCAAACGGTAAATATCATCTACATGACAATCTAATTTCATAGAGAGCTGTGCTTTTGCGCGAAGAGCATCAAGCATTGTCATAGCCATCCAGCTTTGATTAGCATTATTTGCATTATGGTAGCCAATAAGCGCGTTAGTATTTGCAGGATTACCCACTACTAAAACTTTACAATTATCTTTAGCCTTTGATCCTATTGCCTTACCTTGTTCTGTAAAAATTCCACCATTTATTTGCAGTAGATCAGATCTTTCTTTAATTTCTTTACCCTGAAAAACAATTCCACGGGGAATTGAACCAACTAGTAAACACCAATCAGCATTTTCTACAGCAGCGTCAATATTGTCATGGGTATTAATAGAATTAACAGTTGAATAAGCTGAATCTTCTAGCTCTTTAACAAAACCATCTAACCTTTCCATTGCTGCTGGAATTTCGACTAAATGTAGGTCTATTTTTTCTTCTGATTTAAATATTCCTCTTTCACAAAGGAAAGGAACAAGCGAATAAGCAATTTGTCCAGCGGCTCCTGTTACGACTATCTTCATAGAACTAAAATTATCTCTATTCTATGTTTACTTGTGTTTGATTTCCATTAGAATCTACACTCTAATAGATTTTTTTAAGGAGTCAGAAAATGTCACTAAATTTTGAAGGAAAAGTTGCCATAGTTACCGGCTCAGGTGGCGGAATTGGTAAAGGTTATGCATTAGAGCTTGCAAAGAGAGGCGCAAAGGTCGTAGTTAACGACCTAGGTGGTGCTGTAGACGGCTCAGGAGGCTCTCTAACAGCAGCAGAAACTGTTGTACAGGAGATAGAAGCTAATGGCGGAGAAGCTATGGCTAATGGAGCAAATGTTTGCTCACAAGAAGATGTAAAAGCTATGGTTGATGCTGCTATGGAAAAGTGGGGCAGAGTCGATGTTCTAATAAATAATGCTGGAATATTGAGAGATAAATCCTTTGCAAAAATGGATTGGGATGATTTTGTAGCAGTTGTTAATGTTCACTTATTAGGTTCAGCTTTATGCGCACATACTGTTTTCCCAATTATGAAAGAACAGGAATATGGAAGAATAATTATGACCTCATCTTCTTCTGGCTTATTTGGTAATTTTGGTCAAACAAATTATGGAGCAGCTAAGATGGGAGTCGTTGGATTAATGAATACTCTCAAACTTGAGGGAGCTAAATATAATATTCATACCAACTCTGTTGCACCTACTGCAACAACTAGAATGACAGAACATTTATTTCCACCTGAGTTTGCAGAGAAATTAGATCCTAAGTTAATCATTCCAGGTGTAATCTTCCTAGCAAGTGAAAAAGCTCCTAATGGAGAGATTCTTGAAGTAGGAGGCGGTGTTGTAGCAAATACCTATGTCATGGAAACCATGGGCAAGTATTTTGGTACAGATGAAAATTTCACAGCTGAAGCAGTTGCTGAACATTGGGCTGAAGTAGCAGATACAACAGATGCTAAACGACCTAATTCAGGCGGTGATGTAGCCATTAAACACTTTGAGACTATAGGCAAGTCACAGTCTTAACCAAGTTGTGATAGTTAAGACGCCAAAGGATTTTATTTGGGGCACTGCTACTGCGGCACATCAGGTAGAAGGCAATAATACTAATTCTGATTATTGGTTATTAGAGAATACAAAAGACACAATTTTTGTTGAACCTTCAGGTATAGCCTGCGATCAATTTAACAGATACCAAGAAGATATAGATATCATGGCTGAACATTCTATTCAGTCTTATCGTATGTCGATTGAATGGGCTCGAATAGAAACCGCTAAGGGCGAGTACTCCCAAGAGGCAATTGATCACTACAAAAAGGTTCTAGATTATTGTCATGAGCAGGGTCTAAAAACATGTGTGACATATCAACATTTCACTTCTCCTCTTTGGTTCACAGCGAGGGGAGGCTGGGAGAAATTAGAAAATGCAGATCTATTTGTAAGGTATGCAGAGAAAGTCACTAAAGAATTAGGAGATTATGCAGATATAATCTGCACTATCAACGAGGCGAACCTTACTTCATGTTTTGCTCATAGTTTTCCCAATTATCCACCAGAAGGAATTAAAAAATTTCTACCATTTGTAGATGAAGCTGCTAAATCCTGCGGTTCAAATTTAGATAATTTCGGACCATTCTTGTTTGGTCACCCTTATAAGATTCGCGATTGTATGATGGATGCGCATAGAAAGGCTTTTCCGGTTATAAAAGAGAATCTTAATAACAATCAGCCTGTAGGAATTACTCTATCGATAATGGACTATCAGTGCATCGAGGGAGGAGAAGAGGAAAGAGACAAAGCACATGCTGAATCAGTAGATATATGTCTCGATCAAGTCAAAGACGATGACTTTTTAGGCGTTCAAATGTATACGCGTCATACGTTCGGTCCAGATGGCATCATTATGCCTGATATAAATACTGCTGACATGCTTGTAATGGGCTATGAATACTATCCTGAATCAGTTGAGAATGTTCTTAGGTATGTCGGACCAAAGATTAATTGTCCAATGATTGTCACAGAAAATGGTATAGGCACCGATGATGATCAACAGAGAATAAATTACATTACTACTGCATTAGAAGGCCTTCAGAGGTGTCTTGATGATGGTTTAGATATCAGAGGATACTACTACTGGTCCTTTCTTGATAATTTTGAATGGTTATTTGGTTATAAACCAAGGTTTGGTCTGGTAGATGTTGACAGAAATACTCTTGAAAGAAAGAGTAAAGAAAGCTTGAAGTTTTATAAGTCTGTAATTGAAAACTCACAAATTAATCCCTAAATTAGTTTACTCATGAAAAAGGAAAATCTCCCTGCAAAGACTTGTCCGGTATGTGCTAAACCCTTTAACTGGCGTAAAAAGTGGAAAAAAGACTGGGAAAATGTAATTTATTGCAGCGAAAGATGCAGAAGATCCAAATAATAGGCTAAATCTTATACAATTTTTAATAAAACTTAACCACAATTATCAATAACTTTAGAAAAAAAGGCCAGATCTTTGGTATTTTTCTTAGAGCACCGCCATAGTTGCAGACCTACAGCAGCGCAAACTAATTAATCGTCAAATTGGAGCGAACCACCAACTTGGTATTCAATAACTCTAGTCTCAAAGAAATTCTTTTCTTTTCTTAGATCCATAATCTCTGACATCCATTGCATTGAAGGTGGATATTTGGCTCCAGGATATGCTTCCGGTAGATTTATTTGAGCTAATCTTCTGTTACAAACATATTGGAGATATTCCTCCATCATTTTAGCGTTCATACCCAAAACACCCCTTGGCATCGTATCTTTAGCATAATTAACTTCTAATTCAGTTCCTTCTACTATCATGTCAGATGCTCTTTTCTGCATTTCTTCATCCCAAATATGTGGGTTTTCGTTAATGATTGAGTTAATCATATCTATACCAAAGTTAACGTGCATAGATTCATCACGCATTATGTATTGAAATTGTTCAGATACTCCGGTCATTTTATTTCTTCTGCCCATTGAAAGAATTTGAGAGAAACCACAATAGAAGAACATACCTTCAAGCACACAATAGAATGCAATTAGATTAGATAAGAAAGTTTTATCGTTCTCTGGAGTTCCTGTTTCAAAACTTGGATCTTCAAGTTCTTTTGTATATTTAAGCGCCCATGCAGCTTTTGCTTCAACACAAGGCACTTCTCTATACATATTAAAGATTTCACCTTCATCCATGCTTAGAGACTCGATACAGTACTGATAAGCATGCGTATGTATTGCTTCTTCAAATGCTTGTCTTAAAAGATATTGTCTACATTCAGGATTAGTGATGTGTTTATATATAGCTAGAACGACATTATTTGCTACAAGAGAATCAGCAGTAGAGAAGAAGCCAAGACTTCTTTTAACAATCATTCTTTCATCATCAGTTAGGCCATCTGCTGCTTTCCATAGAGCAATATCTGCAGTCATATTTATCTCTTGTGGCATCCAATGGTTCGCTGTGCCATCGAGGTACTTTTCCCAGGCCCATTTATATTTAAAGGGAACAAGCTGGTTGAGATCTGCCTTTGAATTAATCATGGCTTTTTGTCCAACTTGCACCCTACCTTGTAAAACCTCATCCATTTTTTCTCTAACTTTTTGTAGATCATCCTCGGATGGGTCTTTTTTGGTTGTGTAATTCTCAATATTCTGCATTACCTCAGATGTAACATCTTCGGTTGGAACATTTTGAGCAGTTTCAGTTTGTACCGGAGCTTCAACAGCTTGTTTTGTTTCTTCAGAAACTTCAACAACTCTTGGCTCAGCAATTTTCTCTTCTTTTTTTACTGGCGCCTCTTCTTTATAAAATTCATCCCAACTAATTCCCATAATTATCCTCCTATTGGCACGCCTCACAGTCTGGGTCCAAAATACTGCATGCTTCTGGCGCTTTTGTAGCTACTTGTTGTTCTTGTTGGTTGGCTTCTACAGCATTTAGATTGCTTCTATCTACTGTTGATTTTTCTGTTGCTGTAGCACCCATAGATCTTAAATAATATGTAGTCTTGAGACCTTTATACCAAGCCATCCTATAGGTTACATCTAATTTTTTACCATCTACATTTCCTATATATAAATTAAGAGACTGTGCTTGATCAATCCACTTTTGTCTTCTGCTTGCTGCTTCAACAATAAATCTTGGCTCAATTTCAAATGCAGTTTTAAACCTTTCTTTAATGGCTTCGGGTATTCTGTTTATTTGTGCTAAAGAACCCTCAAAATATTTTAAATCGCTCAACATCACATCATCCCACAGGTTTTCTTTTTTCAGCTCCTCAATTAAATATGGGTTCACTACAGTAAATTCACCAGAAAGATTCGATTTAACAAATAAATTTTGATAAGTAGGCTCTATAGATTGTGAAACTCCAGTTATGTTAGCTATAGTTGCTGTTGGTGCTATTGCCATTACATTTGAATTTCTCATACCATTTTCTGAGACTGTAGCTTTAAGAGAGCCCCAATCTAAATTTGTATCAGTATTCTGATCTATAAATTCTTTACCTCTTTGTTCAGCCAGAAGGTTGATTGAATCAATCGGAAATATGCCTTTATCCCAAAGGGAACCTTCATAGGTTTCATATGCTCCTCTTTCTTTTGCTAATTCTGAAGAAGCTTGTATAGCAAAATAACTTATTAGCTCCATTGATTTATCTGCGAAATCAACAGCCTCATCAGAATTGTAGGATATTCCAAGCTTATATAAGGCATCTTGAAAGCCCATTAAACCTAGTCCTATGGGTCTATGCTTCTTATTTGAGTTCTCGGCCTGAGGAACAGGATAATAATTGATATCGACTACGTTATCCAGCATTCTGATTGCTGTTTTTATTGAACTTTTTAGCTGTTCAACATTGATTTTTCCATCTTCAATATGTTGAGGTAAATTAATGCTACCAAGATTACAGACAGCAATTTCATCTTTGTTTGTATTTAATGTTATTTCTGTACAAAGATTAGATGAATGCACTGTGCCAACATGTCCTTGTGGCGATCTTATATTACATGGATCTTTAAAAGTAACCCATGGATGACCAGTTTCAAAAAGCATTGAGAGGACTTTTCTCCAAAGATCTTTAGCTTTAATTTTCTTGAATAGTTTTATATCGCCTTTTTCTGCACTCTTTTCATATTCAACATATTTCTTCTCAAAATCTAAACCATAGATATCATGTAGATCAGGAACATCTGAAGGAGAAAATAAAGTCCATTCATCATCCTTCTCTAAACGTTTCATAAATAGATCAGGTATCCAATTTGCTGTATTCATATCATGTGTTCTTCTTCTATCATCACCAGTATTTTTTCTTAGCTCTAAGAATTCTTCTACATCCAAATGCCAGCATTCTAAGTAAGCACAGAAAGCACCTTTTCTTTTTCCACCTTGATTAACAGCTACAGCAGTATCATTAGATACTTTTAAGAAGGGAACAATTCCTTGGCTTTTTCCATTAGTCCCATCAATTCTTGCACCTAGAGCCCTAACATTTGTCCAGTCATTACCTAAACCACCTGCCCATTTAGACAGTAGAGCATTGTCTCTTATAGAGTCATATATTCCACCAAGATCATCCGGTACTGTTGTTAGGTAGCAAGAGGAGAGCTGAGGTCTTTTTGTGCCGGAATTAAACAGTGTCGGTGTTGAGCTCATATAATCGAAACTTGATAACAACATATAAAACTCTTCGGCTTTTTCATTTTTGTCCTTTTCTTGTATTGCCAGACCCATAGCTACACGCATTAAAAAAACCTGAGGAAGCTCATATCTAATTTCTTCATGAGTAATGAAGTATCTGTCGTAAAGAGTTTGTAAGCCTAAGTATGTAAATTGAAGGTCTCTTTCCTCTTTAATTACCTTTCCTAACCTATCTAAATCAAAACTTTGTAATTCTTCATTTAATATTCCTAGCTCTATGCCTTTTGCAATTGTTTTAACCAGTGCATCCTGGTACATCTCTGATCTTTTATTGAGTAATTTTTTATTTAATCCAAGAAAGTCTACAACTTCTTTTTCCATATTATTGAGTAATAATCTTGCTGTTACATAAGAATAATTTGGCTCTTTTTCGACCAAGGTTCTTGCGGTCATTAGCATACTTTCAGCAAGATCTTTTTCGGAAATGCCTTCATATGTAGTATTTTTTATTTGCGTTGCAAGCATTGCTTCATCAATATTCTCAAGGCCAGCACACGCTCTTTTCACAGAAACATCAACTACTTGTTCAATATTTTTTTCAACAGCTACTGTTTCTTGTTCTTCCGGCCTTTCATTATTTCTTGCTTCTCTATAAAGGACATAAGCCCTAGCAACTTTATGATGCTCATTACGCATTAACTGAATTTCAACGAGGTCTTGGAGTTCTTCTATATGGATTGTCCCCCCTGAAGGTAATCTCCCTTTTGACCTTGCGACTATATCTGCGGTCATTTTTTCTACTTCGTCATGAATACGAGATGATCCTGCTGCTGTTCCTCCCTCAACTTCTAGGAAAGCCTTCATGATTGCAACTTTTATTTTTTCTTCATCAAAAGCAACAACTTTCCCATTTCTTTTTATGACTCTCATCTTTCCTGGGGCCATAACCAAATTTGGTGAAACTTCAATTGCTTCTTCTTTTTTTTCTTGTCTGACTTGTTGTTCCATCGCTTTAGTATTTTTCAACAGAATAAGATGACATTCAAGCATTTCAACACAATATATTGTGTTATTTTCAATTTTATCCACAAGATGCTGGGTTTTTCTTGTTGAAAACTTATGGATAAATTGGGTACTTTTTGATGAATACCGTTTAAATAATGGGTTTTAATGTGTATTCTTTAAAAATCTTATAATTCATGAAATTACAAATTTTAAATAACATAGCTAAAGAAGGTTTAGACCTTTTAACTGAAAATAAATTTGAGCTTGTTTCTGATCAAAATAATGTTTCAGGTATAGTTTTAAGAAGTCACGATTTACATTCATTAGTAATCAACAATTCACTTCATGCAATTGCACGTGCTGGTGCAGGAACTAATAACATAAATGTAGATGATTGCTCAGAAAAAGGAGTGGTTGTTTTCAACACTCCAGGCGCAAACGCAAATGCAGTTAAAGAAATGGTTATTTGCTCTTTGATTCTTTCAAAAAGAGATCTTGTCTCAGGAAATAAAAATTTAGACAGTATAGATACAGAAAATTTGAATGATGAAGAGATAAGCAAAAAAATTGAGAACATGAAAAAAGAATTTGTTGGAGAAGAAATAAGAGGAAAAAAACTTAGCATAATAGGTCTCGGAGCCATAGGGTCTATGGTTGCCGAACAAGCAATTAATCTCGGTATGAAAGTAAAGGCATATGATCCTGGTTTAACTGTAGATGTTGCTCTTGGCCTTCCAAGCAGTCTAGACAAATGTGATTCAATGGAAAGTTGTTTAGAGGAAGCAGATTATGTTTCGCTACATATTCCTCTAAATTCCTCAACCGAAGGGATCATAAATAAAGATAAGTTAACTCTTCTAAATGAAGACTCTGTCGTAATAAATTTTTCTAGGGGCGGCATAGTGCATGAAGAAGATCTAATAGATCAACTTGAAAATGGAAGTCTTCTTAAATATGTAACAGATTTCCCTACGAAAAACTTATTAAAAAGAATTAATATTCAGCGAGACGTAATAATTTTCCCTCATCTGGGTGCAAGCACAAAAGAAAGTGAAATAAATTGTGCAGTAATGGCATGCGATCAAATATCTGAATTCTTAAAACTTGGAAAAATTATCAATAGCGTGAATTATCCAAGTATTTCTTCTGAAAAACATGGCAAGCATAGAATATTTATAACTAATAAAAATGAACCGGGAGTGATAAGTAACATAGCAGAATGTCTTGCAGAAAATAAAATTAATATTTCAGAATTTGTTAATAAAAGTAGAGGTAATTTAGCCTGTAATATTATTGATACAGATGATGAAATTAAGGATCAAATTGTCTGTGAGCTAGAGAAAATCAAGGGTGTTAGAAATGCAAGACTTTGCTACTAAAAAAACCCTCTTTTTTTTATGCAAAAGTATTGATTTTCTCACAACAAGTTTCACACCTAGATAACTAAAGCTTTTTTTGGCAGTCTGTAACATTTTGTTCACATTAGCTCTCTGAAACCCTCTTATATACTGGTCTGATATATATTGATCAATTTTTATACAAATCTTTTGAAAGTATTCTCTTTTAAGGGCTTTAGTTAATCTAAGGGTTGTTTTCCCCAAAGTTATCCACAGTTTCTGTGGATAAAAAAATGTGTTATTTTTGACATTATGACAGACATAAAAAGCTGGGCAGATTTTATAAATTTAGAAACAAAAAAAGATTATTTTAAAGAGATAAAATACTCATTATTATCTGATCACAATTCTGGTAAGAAAATTTACCCTGAGCCCAAGAATTTTTTTAAATCCTTTGAGATATGCCCCTATGAAAATGTAAAAGTAGTTATCTTGGGCCAAGATCCATACCACACACCAGGTGCAGCTAATGGCCTTGCATTTTCTGTTAATAAAAATCAAAAATTGCCACCATCATTAAAAAATATTTTTAAAGAAATAAAGAGTGATGTAGGTGTAGAGAATGAAATTGGCAACTTAACTAAATGGGCAAAGCAGGGTGTGCTTCTATTAAATTCTTCTTTAACTGTATTAGAGGGCATGCCTGGCTCACATTCGCAAATAGGTTGGCAGACATTTACAGATAAGGCAGTTCAATTAATTCAAAGAAAGAAAAAGGTAATTTTTATGCTCTGGGGCAATTTTGCAAAACGAAAGAAACAGCTAATTGGAGATGATAACTATATTCTAGAGGCTCCACACCCTTCACCATTCTCTGCAAATTCTGGATTTTTTGGATGCAAGCATTTTTCAAAAGCTAATGAAATTCTTACTGATCTAGGTCTAGATCCCATTGATTGGTCACTGGAGTAATTTTTTTTCCTTCTGAAAAATAATCAGTGCTTTCGACAAAAAAATGTGAATATTCTTTATCTTTGGAATCTAGAGAACATATCTTTTTGCCAATTGGTCTGTTATCTGCATTTGTAATTTCTTCAAAATCAGAGTTGAACACAATTACTTTTTTGGTTTTTTTACCAAGATAAGTTAGGCGTGCAATTATTTCTTGCCCTCGATAACAGCCCTTATCATAGGAGACATAATTATTCACATCATAACCAAGCTCATTAACCCTAAACTTACCTGACATCTCCTCATTTATATCAAAACAAAGATTAAGCATACATATTTCATCCCATTCTGCAGAGTTTAAGCAAGTGTCTTTTCTACCAAAAAGCTTTTTAAGCTCTCCATTTAGTTCTTGTCCAAGAATATCTTTTTTTTCCTCTTCAATTGAACAGTCAAAGAATTGACCAAATTTTTTTAATTCGCTCATCAGGATGGAAGACACTTCATCTTTCACAATAATGTAATAATATTCATCAAATAAGATGGCTGCATTCGTTATTACATAGCCTTTTTCATCGCAGAAAAGACCATCATAGTAATCCTTTTCCAAGTTGAGATCACAACTTACTTGCCCCTGCAATAATTCTTTAGAACTATCTCCTTTAACGGTTATAGCGGTATAATTTTTTAATTGATAGTAATTAGCCATGACAGAAGACATTATTTATAAAAAACTAAATTTTAAAGCAAGAAGAGGCATGAAGGAAACCACTCATATTGTAAATAAAATAATTAATGACTATGAAAGGTTATCATCAAATGAAATAAGAGAATTAGAAGAGCTTCTAAATTTGAATGATCAAGAAATGTTTGACTTAATATTTAAGGATAATTTAAATTTTGAAAAAAGATTTCCAAACATTAAAAGATACGTGAAATGATGGAACTTATTGCTTTGAAAGATATCAAATAGACCAATGAAGAAAAATAATATACCGCAATTAGTTGAGCTCTCACAAAAGGGAGATTCAAATGCATTTGAAATATTATTTACTACCTTTAAGACAAGATTGCACCATTCAATATTCAAAATCTTAAGGAATTATCATGAAACTGAGGATATTGTTCAACAAGCCTTCATGAGAGCATGGGAAAAAATAGACACTTTTAAGGGCAATTCTAATTTTTATACATGGCTCTATAGAATTGGATTTAATCTAGCCATAACAAAAATTAACTCTTCTAGAGAAAACCAGATTAATGAAATATTTGAAAGCAATCTTGCTGCTTCAGAAAATATAGAAAAAGATCTTGAAAGCAAAGAACTATCAAATCTTGTTAAAAATTTACTTGATCAGGTGCCAGAAGAGCAAAGGACTGCATATATTTTGTGTGAGGTCGATTCAAAAAATTATGAAGAAATAGCCAATATTACCGGAGTTCCGGTTGGAACAGTTAGATCAAGAATTTTTAGAGCAAGAAAATATTTAATTGAGAGCCTACAAGAGCAATTATGAGAAATATATCAGATTTAGATTTTAGAAGAGTGTCTTCATTTATTGATGGCGAGCTTGATCAAAATGAATTAAAAATTCTCTTGCAGGATATGGGCAGAAACTCAGAACTCAAAGATTTATATTTCAAAATGATAGAACTAAGTGAAACATCAAAAGAATTGAAACCAATTGGCTTTAGAACACAAATAGCTAATCTTTCTTTGGAAAACCTTATGGGAGTATTTACACAAAAAATAGTTCTTCCTATTACTATCTTTTCTGTTGGCACTTTGCTTAGTTATTCTATTCTCAGCACAACACTCAATATGAATACTGAAAAGAGTAGCGGCAATCTATTATTAGCTCAGGCTATTTCTTCAGCTGAAGCTAAACAGACTTTGGAGAATATAAAAAATGATGAAATCCTACAATTTGCATCTAGACACTATGCTCCAACTGGAAGCTCGAATCTTATGCCTGTAGCTTATAAACCTAAATGGATACCATCAGGTTTTAATAATGATCCAAGACTAAGAAATAAATTTACAAATAGATTAGCGAATAAGGGGTTTTCAATATTCATAAATAACCCAAATACATCAAATCTTCCAGATGGGGTGTATAGAAAAGGAAACTTTGTTCTTATAAAAAAGACTCATATTCATGGTGATAAGCCCCATACAGTAGCAATATTTGGCGATATTGATGTAGAATCTGGAAAGAAAATACTCGATTCTATTGAGCCAGTTAAATAGTTTTAATTCATGAAAAAATTTGTAGCGTTATTGTCCTTTATAGTTTTTAGTGTTTATGCACATGACTTTGATTTTTCCGATCTAGTTAAAGAACAGTCCGATTCTGTCGTCAATATTGAATCAACCAGAAAAATACCTGGTTCTTCTAGATCTTTTGGCAACTTTCCTGAAGAACTCTTCAGAGAATTTGGGTTTCCAATTCCTGAACAAAGAATGCCCGAAAGAGAAGCAACAAGTACAGGATCAGGTTTTGTTTTATCTGATGACGGTTACATTCTCACTAACTATCATGTCGTTCAAGGAGCACAGGAAGTAATAGTTAGATTTCTTGATAGAAGAGAATTTAAGGCTGAAATAGTAGGCACCGATGAATTGAGCGACATAGCACTTTTGAAAATTAGTTCTGATAATTTCACTCCTGTAAAAATTGGCAACTCAGACAATATGGAGCAGGGCGATGGGGTAATCGCTATTGGCTCGCCATATAACTTCGATTTCTCAGTAACTTTTGGGATCATTAGTGCTACCGGAAGAGGAACTTCTACTGGCCAAGGAATCGGTGATTATGTCCCATATATTCAAACAGATGCTGCAGTCAATAGAGGAAATTCAGGCGGACCTCTTTTTAATTTGGATGGCGAAGTAATTGGAATTAATTCACAGATATATTCAAGGTCTGGAGGTAATGAGGGTCTTGCTTTTGCTATTCCTATGAATGTTGCGATGGAAGTTGTTGAACAATTAAAAGAGTCAGGGAAAGTATCAAGAGGTTATTTAGGTGTACAAGGAGGAGAAGTTTCAAGTGACTTGGCTGAGGCTCTAGGGATGGATAAACCAATTGGAGCACTAGTGAGAGCTGTTGTTAAAGGACAGTCCGCAGATAAAGGTGGAATAAAGCCTGGCGATGTAATTGTATCTCTTAATGACAAGGAAGTGGTCTACTTTAAAGATCTGCAACATACAGTTGGACGAACTAAACCAGGAACAATGTTAAAAGTTAAACTTTTTAGAGATGGCAAATATATGACTCAAATAATAAAAATTGGAGAATTGCCATCAAGAGAAGTTGAAGAACAGCCAACCAATGAATCAATGGACCCAGACTATCCATTAGGCTTAAGACTCGGAGAGTTATCCGATGAAACAGGACAGACTGAAGTGCAGGATGAAGGTGTTAGAGTTCTTCAAGTCATGCCTAATTCTTCAGCATATGGAATAATTTTTAGGGGCGATATAATCACAAAAATAAAATCAGGCAACACCTCATTCGATATTAATTCTATTCAAGATTTTGAGAGTTCACTTAAATCGTTTGATACAGGCGACATAATTCTTATAATTGGTACCCGAGAAGGAACCAATATATTTGAGCCTGTAGAAATTGAATAAGATCAGAAATTTTTCAATAATTGCCCATATTGATCATGGGAAATCTACTTTGTCAGATCGAATAATAGAATTTTGTGGGGGGTTATCAAAGAGAGAAATGAAATCCCAAGTTCTCGATACGCTTGAATTAGAACGAGAAAGAGGGATCACTATAAAAGCTCAATCGGTCGCTCTTAATTACAAAGATGACAAAGAGTATTTATTTAATTTAATAGATACACCAGGACATGTAGATTTTTCTTATGAAGTTTCAAGGTCACTTGCAGCATGTGAAGGAGCTTTATTGGTAGTAGATGGGTCACAAGGAGTTGAGGCTCAAACACTTTCTACTTGCTATAAAGCAATTGATCTTGGTCTTGAGGTCATACCTGTAATCAATAAGATTGATTTACCTCAAGCAGAACCTGAAAGAGTCAAAAAAGAAATAGAAGAAATCATTGGAATTGATGCATCTGATGCTCTATCTGTAAGCGCTAAAGATGGAACAGGACTAGATGAACTTATGAAGCAAATTGCTCATAAAATACCTTCGCCAAAGAACTCAGATGAAAAAAATCTTCAAGCTTTAATTATCGATTCCTGGTACGACAATTTTCTAGGCGTTATCTCTTTGATAAGAATCTTTAGCGGTGAATTATCAAAGGGGGAAAAGTTTATCGTTAAATCAACAGGACAAACATTTACAGCAGAGTCTATTGGTAAATTTACTCCAAAAAAAGTAGCCTTTGATAAACTGTCTCAAGGCGAAGTTGGCTATCTAGTAGCAAATGTAAAAGATTTAAAATCAGTTCCTGTAGGCGATACTCTTATCTCAGCAAAACATCCAGACACAGACCAACTTGATGGTTTTGAAGAGGTAAAACCTCAAGTTTTTGCTTCTTTTTTTCCTATAGAGTCAAACGATTACCAAACTTTCAGAGAGGCTTTGCAAAAATTAAATCTAAATGATGCATCCTTAGTTTTTGAGCCTGAAAATTCAGAAATTTTAGGCAGTGGCTTTCGGTGCGGTTTTTTAGGAACCTTACACATGGAAGTAGTTAAAGAAAGACTAGAGCGTGAATATAATTTAGATTTGATCACTACAGCACCAAGTGTTGCCTATGAGATTCTTAGAACAAACGGAGAAGAATCGTCCATTAGTTCTCCTGCAGAGTTACCAACTACAAATGAGATTGATGAGATTCGCGAGCCAATAATTAGATCTACCATATTATGTCCAGATAAATATGTGGGCGATGTGATCGAATTGGCTATTGCTAAAAGAGGAGTTCAAAAAGATCTTCAATATTTGGGTGGACAAGTATCAATTATTTTTGAGATGCCTCTATCTGAAATAGTTATGGATTTCTTCGATTTACTTAAGTCAAAAAGCCAAGGTTATGCTTCAGTTGATTTTGTTTTTGATAGATATCAAAAAGC